>DATGGJ010000428.1:0-19769 GCA_035308585.1 Terriglobales bacterium | reverse complement strand
CACCAGCATGCGGCTGCTGGCCTGCGGATCGAGCAGGTAGGGGGCAACGAAATTGCCCGCGTCTCCCTCCACGGTGCCGCTGCTCACCACCACCTGGAAGTCCTGGGTCAGACACTCAATGCCCCGGCCGCAACTCTGGATGGTTACCCCGGCACTGGCGGTGAACCACTGGCTGGCATTGCCCGGATTGATGGCCGTGCGCCCGCCTTGGCCCCGATTGACGGCGACCCAGGTGGTGCCGTTGTCTCCGGAGTGGCTGAGGTCGGTGGCGGCGGAGCCGTTTTCCTGCGCGCCGGCCAGCAGAGTGCCCGCCTGCGCCGGATGCTGGGAAAGCGACAATAGGGAAGTGAGAGAGCCGAGGGTGGCGTTGAGGCTGTCGAAGGGGTTGGAGGCCTGGCCGCAGGTTCCTGAATCGAGTTCGTAGCCGTCGAGGGCCCGGTAGACGCCGCCATCGTTGCCGAAATACATGACTGACTTGCCGCTGTTCGCAATCTGGAAAGCGATGGCGTGCTGGTTGGGATGCACGTGGGAGAGCGAGCCCGCCGGCACGCAACCATAAACATGGGTCAAATTGATGAAAGGAGAGGCAGCGCAGGCCGGGTTGCCGCTGCTGATGGTGCAGCGGTAAATGTTGGCGGCGCCGGCGTAGAGGTCGGTGGCGCCGGCGCCATTGGGGACGGCGGCCAGTTCCAGGCTGTACCAGCCCTGTTCGGCGGCGCCACAGCCGTCAAAGTCGCCGCAATTCTCGATTCCGCTGGTGGAAATCGCTGTCCAGGTAGCGCCGGCGTCGGTGGACTTCCAGATTCCCTGGTCGGCGAATTCGGCGGCGCTCAGGTCGCCTGAGACGTACCAGACGTACATTTCATTTTTGCCGGGGCGGACGGCGATTTCGCCGCGCAGAATCGGGCAAGTCGAAGCTCCGCCGGCCGGACATGCCGCGGTGCTGAGCACGCTGCCCCCGGGCTGGCCGGCAAGGCGCGTCCAGTTGGCTCCGTCGCTGGAGCTGTAGATACCGTGCCCGGCGATGGCGGCGAAGAATTTTCTGGCGGCGGAGTTATAGGCGACATCGGTAATGCTGCTCTGGGTAGTAGTGACAGTTCCGTCTTTGACCAGGGCGGAATGCCAGGTCACGCCGGAGTCGGCGGAGTAGTACAAGCCCTGCCCGGAGTTGGCGCTGCCGGGATAAAAGGTGAAGTTGCTGGCCCCGGCTACGACCAGGGTGGGTTGGTCGGTCGAGAAAACAATCCTGCTGAAGCCCAGGCCGGCAAAGAGAGAGTGGTTGCTATCGGTTCCGGAGATCAGGCTCCAGTGAGCACCGCCGTCCCGGGAGCGCAGGATTCCCAAGCCATAGTAGGAATCCAGCGCCAGGTTGGCTTCGCCGGTCCCGGCCAGGAGGACCTGACTGTTGTTGGGCTGCACCGCGAGGGCGCCGGTCGAGAGAGTGGCTTCGCGGTCGGTGAGTGCAGTCCAGGTGACCGCGGCGGGGTCCTGGGCTGCACCGTTGGTGGACTTCCACACCCCGCCGTAGGCGCCGCCGATGTACACGGTATTTCCGGTGGGATCATTGGGGTCCACCGCCACGGCAGTCACTCGTCCGGCGACCGGACCGTAGTCCTGCTCGCCCAGGTTGCCGCTGGCGTTGGAGAGCAGGGGCGCGGGCCCCAGAGGCGCCCAGGGAATCTCGTTCTCCGACGACGACGAGAGCGCGAAGGCAGATACCGACTTATGCTGCAGATTGGCCTTCTGCTGGTAGGCGCGCTGGAGCAATGTGGCGGCGCTGTTTCCAGCAAGCTTGCCCTGGGGAAGACGGCCGCGGCGGAACATCAGTTCGCGTCTGAGTTGGCCGTGCGGTCCGCTACGCTGAACCGGGGCAGGAGAAAGCTGTGCAGTTGCGGGAAAGACAGTCATCCCCAGCAACAGGGGGATGAAGACCGCCTGGCGCGCGAACCAACCCACGGGGGTAGAGCGCAACATAGGCGCTCCTTGGGTCTGATTTCAGCTGGTGCTAACAAAAGTATCGTGAGCCTGCAAAGGGCCAGTCAATCAAATAGCGACCGGGCTTGGCCGTGTCTGTCCCATTCCGGATACAATCACAAGTTCCTGTGATTACCGCCATGAAAGCCGCGTGCCTTGTCCTGCTGCTGGCTGTGGTCGGGGTGTTCGCGCCGGTCGCCTCCGCCGGCGAGCTGACGGTGGCGGCGGCCGCGGACCTGAGCCTGGCCCTGCAGCCGATCGTGAAAAATTTTCAAAGCCAAACCGGCAACACGGTGCGCCTGTCATTCGGTTCCTCGGGAGATTTTTTCAACCAGATTCAGAACGGCGCGCCTTACGACGTGTTTCTCTCCGCCGACCTCGGCTACCCGCAGAAGCTGGCGAAACTGGGATTCGCTGACGGCGGCTCCCTGCGCACCTATGCCGTAGGGCGCCTGGTTTTATGGGTGCCGAACAGCTCCAAGCTCGATCTGGACCGCCAGGGTATGCAGGCGCTGACCGATTCTTCGGTACAGAAGGTAGCCATCGCCAACCCGCAGCACGCTCCCTACGGCCGCGCCGCGGTGGCTGCGTTGCGCCATTTCGGACTGTATGACAAAGTTGCCCCCCGCCTGGTGCTGGGGGAAAACGTGGGCCAGGCGGCGCAATTCGCCGAATCGGGCAACGCTCAGGTGGGCATCATCGCGCTGGCGCACGCGGTGGCTCCCAGCGTGCGCCCGCTGGGCCGCTACTGGATGCTTCCCACGGATTCCTATCCGGCTTTAAATCAGGGAGTGGTTATTATTTCGCGTTCGCGGAATAAAACCCTGGCGGAGCAGTTTGTGAAGTATCTTGCCGGGCCGGAGTCGCAGGCCATCTTCCGGCAGTTCGGCTTCGGGGCGCCCAAGGAGGCGCGCTGAATGGACTGGCAAGCCTTCCTGCTGACGGTGAAGCTGGCGGTGCTGGTTACCGCCATCCTGCTGGTGCTGGGGCTGCCTATTGCTTACTGGCTCACCTACTCGCCGCGGCGCTGGAAGTTTCTAATCGAGGCGGTGGTGGGAATGCCGCTGGTGCTGCCGCCTACCGTGCTCGGCTTCTACATTCTGCTGGCCCTGGGCTCCAAGAGCCCCATCGGGCGCTGGTGGGAATCGCTGACCGGGCACACCCTGGCTTTCACTTTCGAGGCGCTGGTGATTGGGTCGGTGATTTACAGCCTGCCCTTCACGGTGCAGCCCCTGGCGGCGGCGTTCTCCACCGTGGACCGCAAATTTGTGGCGGCCTCCGCCACCCTGGGCGCCTCCCGGCTGCGCACGTTTTTCAGGATTATTCTGCCGCTGTCGGTTTCAGGATTGTTGACGGCGATAGCCCTGACTTTCGCCCACACCATGGGCGAGTTCGGCGTGGTGCTGATGGTGGGCGGCAACATTCCGGGTGTGACGCGCACCGTTTCCATTGACATTTATGACCAGGTGCAGGCCACGAACTATGCTTCCGCCAACCAGACGGCGCTGGTGCTGCTGGCCATTTCCTTCGTGGCGCTTTCGCTGGTGTACGCTTGGAACCGGAAGGTGTGGGCGATATGGCCGTGGAGGTAGTCAAACGCGGCGGGAAGCCGGCGACCCCGGCGGGCGGGCCGGCCAGTGCTGCGCCCTCAGGCCTGAGCGCGCACATCCAGAAGCGATTGCGGGCCAATGGCAGCCGCGAATTCGTGCTGGAGGCGCAACTGGCCGCGCCGCCCGGCATCACCATTCTTTTTGGGGCTTCCGGCGCGGGCAAGACCACGCTGCTGGACTGCCTGGCTGGGTTGCTGGAGCCCGACGCCGGCCACATTGCGCTGCGCGGCCGCGTGCTGTTCGATAAAGCGGCGGGCGTGAATCTTCCCACTTGCAAGCGCTCGCTGGGATATGTGTTTCAGGACTTGGCGCTGTTCCCGCACTTGACGGTGGAGGCGAACGTCCGCTACGGGCTGGCGAAGATTCGGGGCGAAGAGCAAGCCGGCCGCACCGCCGCCATTCTGGAATCGCTGCGCGCCGCGCACCTGCGGGCGCGCTATCCCGGGGAAATCTCCGGCGGCGAGCGCCAGCGCGTGGCCTTGGCCCGCGCCCTGGTCACCGAGCCTGAGCTGTTGCTGCTGGATGAGCCGCTGGGCGGGCTGGACGCCCCCACTAAATCGGCCATCGTGGACGACCTGCGGGCGTGGAACCGGGCGCACCAGATACCCATCCTTTATGTGACGCACGACCGCGGCGAGGTGTTTGCGCTGGGTGAACGCGCGATCGTGCTGGAAGGCGGCCGGTTGATCGCCCAGGGCACGCCACATGAAGTTTTAAACGCGCCACGGCAGGAAGCGGTGGCCCAGCTTGCCGGCTTCGAAAACATTTTTGACGCCACGGTGGATGCCACACACGAAGCCCAGGGCACGATGACCTGCCGACTGGCGGGTACGGCCGTGACGCTGGAGGTTCCGCTCAGCCGGGTTGCCCCCGGGGTAAGAGTGCGGGTGGCGGTGCGCGCGGGCGACATTCTGCTGGCCACCAGCCGCCCCCAGGACATCAGCGCGCGCAACATCATTCCCGGCGCGGTGCTCACCCTGGAGCAGCGCGATTTCATGATTACGGCGCAGGTGGATTGCGGCGTCCGCTTTGAGGTTCACCTGACGCCCGGGGCGCGCGACTCGCTGCAGCTGCGCGCGGGTCGCGAAGTGTGGCTGGTGCTGAAGACGCACTCTTGCCAACTGGTGGCGAGTACCTGATACCCGATACGTGGAGGCGATGGCTCAGGAATCGCAGCCGGGGCCGCCGGGCGCGCCGCACTCTTTCCACAGCTTCTCCCAATTCCACATTCCGGACGTCACCCGGCTGGGCAAGGGGAATCCGAGCTGATGCGCCAGCATACAGACCTGCCCGCGATGGTGGGCTTCATGAGCGAGCATGTAGCACAGCATTTCCAGGCCAGCCGGCCACGGCCGAGCCCAGCCGTCGCGGAGAAACTTCCCCACGCGGCCGCCCTCGCCGAGCGCTTCGGACAGCATCTGGGAGCAGCGCGCGGCGCTCTCCGCCAATCCGGCTCGAGCCTGGCGCGGCGTGCAGCGCGCGCGGTCGAGCTGTCGCGGGAGCTTGAGGTGGGGAGCGGTAAGCCTCACCCACTTGCAGCGGACATTGTGCATGTGGGTGAAGATGGCCACGATGGTGCGGACCTTGCCGGGTGGTTGGGCCCTCCAGGCGGCAGGGGCAAGATGTTCGATAAGAATCTGGTTCAGGCGTTCGTTGGCGGCGAAGGTCCGGAGCGCGGCCCGGCCGAGTTGAGTGGGAACCTTGGGTTGACGCGTGGTCACGGTTCTACTCCTTAACCTGCAGTGCATCCGGGTGGCCGTCAGTCCGGCGGGCGATGCGGTGCATTGTAGCCGTTGTGGCGCGCCGGTTGCCGAAGAAGTTAAGCGTTGTCCCTTGACAGGCTGTCCTCATCCGGGTCAGAGTTGCTGAGCGAAACTTCGGGCTCTTTCCAGCCACTTCTGAGATGTGCTCGTTGTGAAAACGCCCCTTCGATCCCTTCTAGGCGAGGAGACCATGCGTCGTGGCATGTTCATCACCCTCGCGCTGCTTTGCCTGTTATGGGCGGAGGCGGCGCTGGCACAACCCACATGCACGCTGAATGTGACCCCCACCTCGGGCGTTGCTCCCTTGAGCGTTACCGCCTCCGGACTGTGCACCGCGCCGCTGGATAACATCACCCAGGTTTATTTGAATTGGGGCGACGGCACGCCGCCGACCTTTGTGAATCCCGGCTTTACGGTGTCGCACAAATACAATTCCAGCGGAACCTTCAGGGTCGTGCTGACCGCGATTGATTCTTTTGGACTGAGCGGGTCAGCCAGCCAGACCGTAGCGGTTTCGCCGCCGCTGCAGTGCTCACCTCAAGCCGACCCGGCCAGCGGCAAAGCTCCGCTGGCGGTAACGATAACCGCCAACTGCACCGATCCCGACGGCACGCCCAGCATTGTGGTGCAGCTAGGCGATGGCTATTACCAAAGCGGCCCGACGGTGAGCCACACTTACGTTTCCGGCGGAAATTTCAGAGCGGTGGTTACGGCCAGGGACAGCGCGGGCAATGGCTACGTGGGAACGGTGAATGTTACGGTCACGGCCACGGCCGCACTATTCGTGGGCATCAGCAACGGACAGGTGAAAGAGTTCGGCGAAGACGGCTCGCCCCTGGCCACGCTCAACACTAACCTGGGCGGCTCGACCACGGGGATGGCGTTCGACGCCTTCAGCAATCTGTTCGTCACCGATTTCACGGCCAACGCGGTCAGCAAGTTTCCCGGGCTGGGTCCGGCAGCGAGCTTCGGCTCGGGCTACAACTGCAAGCCGGAATCCATCGTATTCGACGCCGCCGGCAATGGCTACGTAGGCGAAACCGGCTGCAGCCACGCCATCGTGAAACTGGATCCTTACGGCACGATTACCGCGGTGTACCAGCCGGCGGTGGAGCAGCAGGGCACCGACTGGATAGACCTGGCCTCAGATCAGTGCACGATTTATTACACCTCGCAGGGGCCATCGGTGCTGCGCTTCAACGCCTGCACGCGGCAGCAAATGGCGCCGCTGACTTCGCAGCTGACGGAAACCCTGGCGCTGCGCATTCTGCCGGATGGCGGGGTAGTGGTGGCCAATCTGAAAAACATCAAGCGCTTGGACGGCAGCGGCAAAGTAGTGCAAACCTACGACGCGACGGGCGAAGACTGCTGGTCAGGGCTGACTCTGGACAGCGATGGCACGTCATTCTGGGCCACCGACTACTGCACGTCCGACGTGGTTCGCTTTGACTTGGACCGTGGCACGCTGATTTCCAAGTTCAATGCCGGGACGCCGGCGAACAGCGTCTTCGGCATCCAGACCTTCGCGCCGGCGCAGACCACGGCGGCGGGGACGCTCATTGCCTCGCCCACAAGCGCCAGCGTTACTCCCGGGCAGGCAGCTTCCTACTCCCTGACGTTCAATCCGGTGGGCGCGGCGGTGGGGCAGAACTTTTCGTTTTCCTGCGGCAACCTGCCCGCGGGAGCAAGCTGCACATTTTCACCCGGCAGCGCCACGGCGGAGGCCAGCGGCATGACCGTCACCCTGGCCATCAATACCAGCACGGGCCCGGTGGCGCAGCTCAGGCAAAAGCGCGCGGCAGTGTGGCTGGGCATGCTGCTGCCGGTGCTGCCGCTGCTGCTGTTGAGCGGCCAGAGCAGGCGGCGGAAGATGGCGGTGGCGATACTGGCCCTGCTGCTGGCGGCGGCGCTGGTAAGCTGCGGCGGAGGCGGCGCCAGCAGCACGTCAACCCCGAGCGCGAACAATTCGCCGCCCACTCCCAGCACCGGGGCCACCTCCGCGGGCACCTACACGGTGGTGGTGCACGCCCAGTCCGGGTCGCAGGAAAGCTCGACCACGGTGCAGCTCACGGTGCAGTGAAGTGAGCGCGCTAAGGCAGGCGGTCGCGGTCGCGCTTTTTGCGGCCGAGGGCGACGTCGGCAAGGCGAAGGAAATGTTCCAGGCCGGTCTGGTCCTTGCCGGGTGTGAGGGGAATCAGGCGCGGACCCTCGTCGCGCGCGGCGGGAGCATTGGGCGGCAGCGGCTTCAGCCGCGGTCGTTTGGCCGCGCGAGGAGTTGATTTCCGTTTCTTCACGAAGGAGACGGTTTCAGGGCCTGGGGCGCGGCCGAAAACTTGCTGTAACCCCTCTTTGTTTCAGGACAGTGTACCTTGCCGGGCCTCTTTTTCCCACCTGTGCAAATCCCCCAAATCCGCATCCGTGGCTAGAATACGGGGGTGGGGGAACTCAGCCTGTTCGTCGGCAAGGGGGGCGTGGGGAAAACCACGGTTTCCTCCGCCTACGCCGTGCATAGCGCGGCGCAGGATGGGAAGCGGCGGGTGCTGCTTATTTCCAGCGACCCCGCCCACTCGCTGGCCGACCTGTTTGCACTCCGCCTGGGCGACCGGCCAAAGGCGATTGCCCTGCCCGGGCGCCGCCGGCTGTACCTGTGGCAGGTGAATGCGGAAAAAGAATTCCGCGCCTTCGTGGGCAAGTACAAGGAAGCGCTGCTGGCCACGGTGGAGAGCGGCACCATCTTCTCGCGGCAGGAGATTGAGCCCCTGCTGGACACGGCCCTGCCCGGACTGGCGGAGATATCCGCGCTGCTGGCAATGGAGCAGGCGCTCTCCTCCGGCCGCTATGACCACATCGTGCTCGACACGGCCCCCTTCGGACATACTCTGCGCCTGCTGCAATTGCCGGAACAGTTTGCTCGCTTTCTGGATTTTCTGGAGATGGCCGGCAGCCGCGACCAGATTCTGGCCGCCCATTTCGGAGGCAAGGCGGGAAGCGCGCCACAACGGTTTCTGCGGGAGTGGCGGAGGATCGTGGAGGGAGTGCGGCAGGCGATCGCGCGCGACGCCCGCCTGTTTCTGGTCACGACGCCGGAGAAGTTTGCGGTCAACGAGTCGCTGCGGGTCACGGCGGCGCTGCGCTCGGGCTCGCTGGCGGTGGAGGTATCCGCGGTAGTCCTGAACCGCGCCGTGCCGCGGGCGGGGAAGTGCGCGGTCTGCCGGCGGCGGGCTGCGATGACGCGGGCAGCCCGGGCCGTGCTCGGCAAACATTTTTCCAGCTGCCCGTTGCTGGTGGGCGAAGACTGGGGCGCTCCGGTGCTGGGAGCGCAGGCTCTTTATGCCTTCGCCCAGCAGGTTTTCCTGGGAAAACATGTGCCGGCGCCCGAGACCACACCGCCGCCCGCGCCCGAGCTTGGCCTGCGGGCAATAGCCTGGCCAGGCCTGGATACAAAGCTCACCCTGGTGCTGGGCAAGGGCGGAGTCGGTAAGACCACGGTCTCAGCCGGGCTGGGGTTTCGCAGCCGGAGCGCCCACCCCCGGCAGGGGGTGACCATCTGCTCGGTGGATCCCGCGCCCTCGCTTGACGACATTTTCCAGCAGGAGGTCACGAACCAGCCGCAGCCGGTGCTGGGGGATCGGCGGTTTACGGCGGCGGAAATGGACTCCGCCGCCGAGTTCGCGGCCTGGGTGCGCGGGATAAAGGACAAGATTGACCGGGCGCTTTCCGGGGAGCAGTCAGGCGTGCACGTAGAACTCTCCTTTGAGCGGCGGCTGTTCACGGCGCTGCTGGATATTGTGCCGCCGGGAGTGGACGAGGTATTCGCGGTATTTCGCATTCTGGATTTGCTGGCGGCAGGAGCACAGAAGGTGGTGATTGACCTGGCGCCCACGGGCCACGCGCTGGAGTTGCTGCGCATGCCGCAGCGCATGCAGCAGTGGTCGCGCCTGCTGTTGAAAACCCTGGCAGCGCACCGTACACTAGCCCTCGCCCAAGACGTGGCGGTGGAAATCGCCGCTTTCGGCCAGCGCGTCCGCGAACTGGCGGCTCTCCTGAAAGACAGCCAACGCGCCCGGGTGTGGACGGTGATGCTGGCGGAGCCGCTTCCCGACCGCGAGACGCAGCGTTTGCGCAAGGAACTGGCGGGGCTGGGAATGGCAAGGGGGCCGCTGCTGGTGAACCGCGTCTTGCTGGCGGCCGACGTGGGAACCTGCTCTCGGTGCCGGCGGGCGCGCCAATGGCAGCTTGCGACCTTAGCGGGCTTGCGGCGGGGGAACGATCTGGCGGACATCTATGTGCTGAAAAACTTTGCCGCGGAGATCGCCGGGAAACAGGGGTTGCGCAAGCTAACGGCAAAACTATGGCAACCGGCTTGAAATCCAGCAACGCCAGCCAGGTGCTTTACCTCTACGGGATCACCCGCAGCGGAAAGGGAGCCATGGCGAAGCTGGCGGGAGTTGACGGCAGCGCAGCCGTGGAAGCCGTGTCCTGCGGCGGCCTGGTGTGCTGGACCAGCCGGGTGGACAAGAAAGAATTCGCGGAGAACCTGGCCGGCAACATGGAGAACCTGGAATGGCTGGCGGAAGTGAGCGTGCGCCACCAGCAGGTGGTGGCGGCGATCGCCCGCTCGCGCGATATTCTGCCGGCGCGCTTCGGCACCGTGTTTCGCACCCCGTCCTCTTTGGCAGCGGACGTGGAGAAGCACAAGACGGTTCTGAGCCGCGACTTGAAGAAAATCAGCGGCTGCGAGGAGTGGGGCGTGAAAATTTTCAACCTGCAGAGCCAGGCGCCGGCGGCTATCGCAGCGAAATCGGGCCGCGACTATCTGCGGGCCAAAGCCGCGGCCCTGCGTCCCGAGAAGCGCCCGGAGGGCGATGCGGAAGTGCAGCGCCTGACCCAGGCGCTGGAGAGGTTGGCGGTAGCCAGCGCGCCCGGGGGAGGAGCGGTGAGCCGGGGACAGCGCGGGCTGGAGTGGCAGGGCTCGCTGCTGGTGAAACGGCCGCAGCGCGGCAAGCTGCAGCAGTTGATCTCGCGCTTTTCGCAGGAGTGGGAGGGAAGGCGGCGCATCGAAGTGAGCGGTCCCTGGCCTCCCTATTCCTTTGTCTCGCGCGGGCAGGATAAGGAGCCGGCGCCCTTCCGGGCACGGAACCAGGCATGATGGCGGAAAATGACCTGCTTGCGGGGTTGGCTGGTCAGGATGAAATCTCTTTGCTCGATATTCTGGACCACGTGCTCAATGCCGGGGTGGTGATTCACGGCAGCGTGGTCATTTCCCTGGCCGGGGTTGACCTGATTTATCTGGGGCTGAATGTGGTGCTCACGTCGGTGGAAACGGCGCTGCGGCACATGCGCCTGGAGGAAATGCCGGGCGGCGCGCGGGAATAGCCATGCCCCTGCTGGCCTACTGCATGATGGAGGCGGCGGCGGGGGTGGCAAAGCCGGTTGCCGGGGTAGGTGGAGAGAAGGTAGAAGAGGTGCGCGATTCGGGGCTGCGCTGCTTTTTTTCCCGCTTGCAAAGCGGGGAAGAACTCTCCCGCATTCCAGCCGTGGAGTCGGCGTTGTCCTTCCACCAGGTGCTGCAGACTCTGTTCAGCCAGGCAGGGCTGATTCCATTTCGCTTTCCCACCGTGGTGGAAGATGAGGAGGCGCTGCTGCGCTTCCTTCGGGAGCACGCTGCTGTCTATAGCGCCGAACTGGGCCGCCTTCGCCACATGGCGCAGATGGAAATTCACATCAGGGAGGGCCGCGAAGAGGCATCCGGGAGCCTGCCGGCATCGGGGCGGGAGTACCTGGAAGGACGGCAGAAGCAGGCGGCGGAATTGAAAGCAGCGGTGGAAAAATTGCGGCAGGCCGGCGGTCCCTGGGTGCGGGAATGGCGGCAACGCTCGAGCGGACAGGGCATGCGTTGCTACGCGCTGCTGCCACGCGATGCGGTGGGCGCCTTTCAACAGGCAATACGGGCGGTGAGCCAGACGTTGCCGGGGGCGCGGCTGAGCGGCCCCTGGCCGCCCGCCGAATTCGTCGAGATTAAGGACTCCTAATGGACAAGGCGCGACAAGTCTCTCCCCGCGAGGTGGAGGCGGCCATCAGCAGTCTGAAGCAGCGGCTGGAGGAAACCAGCGCCAACGGGGGCCCGCAGCGGGTGGATTGTTCGCCGGAAACCATCGAACAGGGGCTGGCCAAGCTGGTCTTGACGCTGATAGAACTGCTGCGCCAACTGCTGGAGCGGCAAGCCATCCGCCGCATGGAAGGGGGCTCGCTCAGCGACCGGGAAATAGAAGATATGGGAGCGGCGCTGATGAAGCTGGAGGGCAAAATCCGGGAATTGGCCGGACATTTTGGACTGACCATGGCGGACCTGAATCTGGAGCTTGGCCCCCTGGGAAACCTGCTGCAAAAGTAAAGGTGGGAGGCAACGTGCAGCAGCAACGAGGAATCAAAGTACGTGCTTCGTGTGCTGGGGCCGCAGCAGCTTCTCGTTGGCGAGGGGCCGTTTTCCAGCCGGTACTTTGGTTCCCAACTGCAGATTACCGCGGGTTGCAAATGTCGCTGAGCGACATTTGACAGTGGGCGCAAGCCGCTTTAGGATGCGGGTTTCGACCCACCATCGCAAGTAATTGCAGGGGTGCAAAATACTTGCGGTTTTATCCAACCTTATGGAACGCGTGCCAGCTGTCTCCGGAACCACGAATCTGATCGATATCCTCGATCGTGTCCTGGACAAGGGACTGGTCATAGCCGGGGATGTGCGGGTTTCTCTGGCTAATGTGGAATTGCTCACGATTCGCATCCGGCTGCTGGTGTGTTCCGTGGATAAGGCCGAACAGATTGGATTGAACTGGTGGAAGTACGATCCCCATCTGACGGCACCGGCGGAAGCGCCGGCATTGCCGCGGGTCCCCCGAGTGGCTACGGCAAGCAGCCCTCCCCGCGCGCGACGCACGGCAAAGCGTGCGCGTTAGGCGGAGCTTAGGAGGAATTTCCTCATGGCGGTAGAGCGAGTATCTGGCGGTGCAAGTCTCATAGACGTACTCGACCGGGTACTGGACAAAGGCATTGTCATTGACGCCTGGGTTCGCATATCCCTGGTCGGCATTGACCTGATCACGGTGGAAGCACGGGTGGTGGTGGCTTCAATTGACACTTACCTGAAGTACGCGGATGCTGTGGGTCTGACCGGACTGGTGTCGCGTCCCCAACTGACGGAGTCGCCGACGGAGGTGGTGGAGACCACACGCCGCGTGGCCCGGGTGCCGCGGACAGGAGTGCGTCGTTAACCGTAGTTTGCACAGGGGACCACATCCCATGGCTACGCCTCTCCTGCGAAAAGAAGTAGAGGAATCGGAGAGCTTTGTCGAAAGGCGCAAGTCGGTTCGCGACTCCACCGCGCTTCGTCTGCTCTCCGCGGAGCGCTCGGAGGAGATATTCCCCATCCTGCTGGAAGAAATCGTGGCGCTGGGGTTCGCGCGGGCGCTGGTGCTGGGAGCGGACTTTGACAGCGGCGCCGTGCGCCCGGTGGCCGCCCTCAAGTACCAATCCAACCAACTGCAGAAATTCCATAGCTCGCTGTGGGCGGGCGAGAATCCTCTGATTTCCCTGTGGCACAACGGTAAGCCGGCGGTGCTGCCGGCCTCTGCCGGGGAGCGAGAGCCGCTTTACTGCCATCCCCTGCTCTACCGCAACCGCAACCAATGTTGGGAGGCGGAACGCGAGCGCCGCCAGGATTGCCTGGCGGTGCAGAACTTTCGCTCGCCGCAAAAGCTGGCCCTGCAGGAGCAAGTGTGCGCTTCGTGCGGCATGCGCGCCTACGCCGCCATGGTGGTGGTGCCGGTTGGCCGCCATAACCAGAACGGACAGCTGCGCCACTTGGGCAATCTGATCGAGACAGCCAACCGCTATCTGGCCCGGCTGTTCAAGGTGGAACACTACTACAACCGCATGCGCGATATGGACATCACCATCTCGCAAATGCATACCGTCATGCAGAGCATGGCGGATCCGGTGATCCTCACCGACAGCCATCACCGGGTGGTGATGCTCAACAAGGCGGCGGAGCGTTTTTTCAAGATGCCGGAGGGAGTGACCGAAGGCGGCACCCGGGCGGTGGAGCTGAACAATCTGTATTTTTCGGCGGCGCTCTCCTCCATGGCGGTGAGCGGCACGGAGAGCCACCGTGACTTGACCCTGGTGGATGTGATGGAAGGCGAGGAGGTGCTGTTCGAGGCGGTATGCGCGCCCACCTTCACCAGCGACGGGGTTCGTAGCGGCATGGTGACGGTGATGCGCGATGTCACCGACCTGCGGCGGGCGGACCAGGAAGTGCGGGCCAACCTGCAGAAATTGCGCGACGCCGAGGAAGTTGTTCGCCAGGACCGTGACCGTCTGAACCTGGTAATCGAGAACGTCGGCGACCCCATCGTGGTGGCGGATGGCGCGGCCAAGACGGTGCTGCTCGACCCCCTGGCCAAGGAAGTATTCGGCCTGGGCGACGCTCCCCGGCAAGCGGCGCTGGTGCGCAACCAGGCCCGCCTGGACGCGTACCTGACGGCTTTTACCTTTTCCTTCGCCGACAGTCAGAACCGGCCGCTGCGGCTGTACAATCCGGCCTCCAACAGCGAGATCGAGTATGCGGCGCGCTCGGGAAAGATTTATGATGCGCGCGGGCAGGTGGCGTACACGGTGACAGTTTTGCGTGACCTGACGGCGTGGAAAAAGCTGGAACAGCTGCAACTGGAACGGCGCATGCTGGAAGTGGAGAAGTTCGCGGCCACGGGACGGCTGGCGGGCACCATCGCGCACGAGATCAACAACCCGCTGGAGGCGATCAAGAACGCCATTTACCTGCTGCCGGGCAAATTAAAGCCCCCGGCGCAGCCGGTGTATGACATTCTGAAAAGCGAGACCGAACGGGTGACGCGCATCGTGCGGCAGATGCTCGGCCTGTACCGCAATACCGAGCAGGTGGGGCCGTTTGACCTGAACAGCGTGGTGGAAGACACGCTGACCCTGTTCGCCCGCCAGCTCTCCACCGCCACCATCAACGTGGAGAAACGGCTGGGAAAACTGCCGCCCATCGTGGGTTCCGCCGACCAGTTCCGGCAGGTGCTCTCCAACCTGGTGGTGAATGCGCGCGACGCCATGGCCAAAGGCGGGCGGCTGGCGATTCGCACCCGGCAGGTGCGGGCGAGCGACGGGGTGCACGGTTCTGTCAACATTGTGCTGGCCGACACCGGTTGCGGGATTCCGGCGGACATGCTGCAGTCGGTATTTGAGCCTTTTGTCAGCACCAAGGGTGAAAAGGGCACGGGCCTGGGTTTGTGGATCGTGAAGGGGATTGTGGAGAACCACAGCGGCAGCATCCGCGTGCGCAGCCGCCAGGGGAAAGGCACAGTATTCAAATTGCAATTTCCCATAGTCCGCTAGCCGCTGCCTCATCATGGCCAAAGCCAAGAAACCCGAAGTGCTGGTGGTGGAAGATGAAGCCTCCGTGCTTCTTACTTACCGCCTTTTGCTGGAGGATGAGGGGTACAAGGTGGTTGGCGCACTGTCCTCACATGAAGCAGAAGCGATTCTGGCCAAGAAGCGCTTTGACCTGGTGCTGTGCGATTTGACTCTGGAGCAGAACCACACCGGGTTCGAAGTATTTGAGCGGGTGCGCAAGCGCGATAGCAAGGTGCCCTGCGTGATGCTGACCGGCTATGCCAACCGGGAGACGACAGAGCGGGCGCAGCAGGCGGGGATTCGGGTGTTTTTCAAGCCCATTGAGATAGAAGATTTTTTGCAGACGTTGAAGACCATTCTGAGGAACACGCATGGATAACCGGCAGAAGCGGACGGCGAGCAAAGCGCCGGGAGCGAGCAAAGCGCCGAGGAAAGCCACCAAGGCGGAAAAGAGCGCGGCCGAGGACGTGCACGTGCGCATCACCGAGTTTCCCGTTCCTCCCGAACCGGCGAGCGCGGGAGGCGGCCGCTACGTGTATGGCATCATCGAAGCCAAGCAGCCGCTTTCCTTCGGCAAGATGGGCATCGGGGGAGCCGGCGAGCCGGTTTACACCGCGCATTTCCAGGATATTGCGGCCGTAGTCAGCAAGACCGCGGTGTACATTTTCGATCCCACCCGGGAAAATGCGCTCGCCCATGAGCATGTGATCGAAACCGTGATGAAGACCCACACCATCATCCCCATGAGCTTTGGCACCGTCTTCCGCACCGACGACGACATTCGCGAGGTGCTGCGCAGCATTTACGTTTCCCTCAAGGATGTGCTCAAGCAGATGGAGGGGAAGCTGGAATTCGGGCTGAAGGTGAACTGGGACCGGGACCGCATCATCGAGGAATTGAAGGATGCGGACGAGGAAGTCCGGCGCTTTCACCAGGAGATAACGCGCAAGCACCTGCAGTCCACTTATTTCGCGCGCATGCAGCTGGGGCGGATGATTGACAAGGCGCTTTCCGAGCGTTCGGCGCAGTATGTGCGCGACATCTACGAGGCGCTGCGCGACGTTTGCGTGGCCTCGCGCGACAATAAACCCATTGGCGACAAGATGATCATGAACGCCGCTTTTCTGGTGGAGCGGGACCGGGAGAGCGAGTTCGACGCCGCGGTCAATAAAATTGCCAAACACTATGGCGAGCTGCTGAATTTCAAGTACACGGGACCGTGGCCGCCTTATAACTTTGTGAACATCCGGCTGAAACTGGAGCGCGGCACCGCTTCCTGAGGCGGCCGGAGCGAGGATATTTGACCATGCTGTTCCTGGACGACCTGCTGCTTTCGCCGCTGACCGGATTTAAGTTCATCCTGCGCACCCTGCAGCGGGTGGCGGAACAGGAGTACACCGACGACGCTCCCCTGAAAGAGCGCCTGCTGGAGCTGCAGGTGAAACTGGAGGAAGGGGAAATTTCCGAAGCTGAGTACGTGGCCGAAGAAGCCGGCATTATCCGCCAGTTGCGCGAACTGCAGAACCGCAAGCGCGAACTGGCCGGGCTGCCGGAAGAAGAAGGACCGCTTTCCATGACCCATCACGACTGAACCGAGCGCAGGGCTGCCCGGGTGGCGCTCAGGCAATACCCACGGTCCGGAAGTTGGCGCAACCCCCAGGCCTTGCAGGGACATCTTCCCAAGCAGTTCCCTGGGGCTTGCCTGTGACTCCACACCCGCGCAAACGCATTTGGGTCCTGCTGGCGGAAGATGAGCCCGGCATCCTGTTTACCTTCAGCGCCATCCTGCGGCAACAAGGCTACCAGGTGGATACGGCCCGCACCTACGCCGAAGCCCAAGAACGAATGCCGGCCCGCAAGTATGACGCGGTCATAGCGGACCTGAACATGGAGCGAATCGGCCTGGGGCTGGAGTTGGCGCGTCAGGCCAAGGAATTGACTCCCGCCCCGGCGGTGGTGATCTACACCGGCTACCCCACCGTGGAACAACTGCGCGCCGCCCTGGCCCTGCACGTTGACTATCTGGCGCTTAAGCCGGTTGACCTGGAGGAGATCAAGACGGCCCTGCACCGGCTGGTGACCCGGCGCGCCCTCAACCTGGAGCAGGCCCCGGTTTGAGTTCTGGCCCCCGCAGGTTTGTTGCTGGTGTACAATTACAACAAATACTTCTGGCCAGCCGATCGCCGAATGTCGCGCAAACCCTCACTCCTGATCGTAGATGACGAGGTCAGCGTAGCCCGAACCCTGCAAATGGTGTTTGAGCAGGAAGGGTACAAGGTAGCGGCAGCGCACAGCTGCGCCGAAGCCCTGCACCTGCTGAACAATGGCGGCAGGTATGACGCGATTATTACCGACTTGAACATGGAGCAGCCCGATATCGGCTTGGACGTGGCCCGTGCGGCCGGCAGCTTGAGCCCCAAGCCGGTGGTGGTGATTTGCACCGGCTACGCCAGCTCGGACAACTCGCGCAAGGCGCTGGAACTCCGTGTAGATTACCTGGCCACCAAGCCGGTGGACCTGAAGGAACTGGTGCCCGCACTCAACCGCATGATCGCCCACCGGCGCGATTTGAGGATCTGGACATGACCGCCCGGACCTCAACCCCGCCCAAGACCGCACTGGTGGTGGCCTCGGACCTGGAAGCGCTGACCGCGTTCCAGTCGGCCTTAACCAGCAACGGCTATGTGGCCATCATTGCCCGCGATCTGCCCACGGCTTTGCTGGCCATTACCCAGCACTATTTTGATGTAGCCATTGTGTCTTCCCGCCTGGGCGAAGGCGGCGATGGGTGGCCGCTGGCGGGAGTGCTGCACCTGGTGTTTCCGCGCGCTTTCATCGGCGTGCTCACTCCGGGTGAGCCGGATGTGGGAACCTTCCAGGCGGCCATTAACAACGGGGTAAGCGAACTCTACGAGCAATCCCGGCGTCCGGCGGATATTGTCGGCGCCATGGTCGGCGGTTCTTCGGGCGGCGCTGCCTCCAGCGGCAACACCGTGCAGTAGCACTGCAGGTTTCAAAGTTGCAAGCTGTATGCTCCGGGGCCCTGAAACGCATCCTGTTCAGAATGCCTAGGTCGCCGCATCCAGCGCCTGCGACACCTCTTCCCACTGCGACATCATGACCGCCAGTTCCTGCCGGCGCTGCTGCAGCAGCGTGCTCTGGCGCTGGCTTTCGCCGGCGCTTACGAACACTTGCAGGGCCTGCTCGCAGGCGGCAATATCGGCTTCGGCGCGCGCGATGTCTGCCTCCAGCTGCCGGCGCTGCTGCTCCATTTCCCGCAGTTTGATGGGGTTCATTTTCTTTGCCTTCGCTGCCGGCGCATGCCCGTTGCCGGGAGGGGGAGCGGCCACCACCGTTTGCTCGGCTGCCGCCGCTTCGCCCCGGTTTTGCTTGCGCCATAAATAATCTTCGTAGTTGCCGGGAAAGACGCGCACTTCGCCCTCTCCGATCTCGAACACGCGGGTGGCCAGCTTGTCTATGAAATAGCGGTCGTGGGAAACAAACACCACCGTGCCGGTGTACTGCTCGAGCGCCTCCAGCAGCATATCCTTGGCGCGCATGTCGAGGTGGTTGGTGGGCTCATCGAGGAGCAGGAAGTTGGACGGATGCAGCAGCATGCGGGCCAGGGCATAGCGGTTGCGCTCGCCCCCGGAGAGCACGCCCAGGCGCTTGAAAACGTCGTCCTCGGAAAAAAGGAAGGCGCCCAGCAGGCTGCGCAACTGGGTCTGGGTGTGGGTAGGCGCCAGGTTCCACAGGTCATCGAGCATGCGCGCCTCGGGGTCCAGTTCCTTGTACTGGTCCTGGGCGAAGTAGTCGGCCTCGACGTTGTGCCCCAGGCGAAGCTCGCCCCTGGTGACCGGCTCAATGCCGGCCAGCAGCTTGATAAGCGTGGATTTCCCCGCACCGTTCACGCCCACCAGGGCGACGCGGTCGCCACGGTCAATGACGAAGCTGACGTCGCGGAACACCTGCTTCTCGCCGTAGCTTTTGGCCACGTCCTTGAACTCCGCCACCATGCGCCCGCTGGCCTTGGGCTGAGGAAAGGAGAAGCGGATGGTCTTCTCCTCGGGCGGAATCTGGATGCGCTCCATGCGCTCCAGTTCTTTGATGCGGCTCTGCACCTGCTTGGCCTTGGTGGCCTGGTAGCGGAAGCGGTTGACGAAGGCCTCAATCTGCTCGATGCGGTCGCGCTGGTTGCGGTAGGCCGCCACCAGTTGCTCCTTGCGCTCCGTTTTCTGTTTCAGGAACTGCTCGTAGTTGCCGGTATAAAAGGTGATGCGGCGATTCCAGATGTCGGCGGTTTTGCTCACCGTTACATCCAGGAAATAGCGGTCGTGGGAGATGACCACGTAGGCGTGCGGATACTCCGCCAGATACTCCTCCAGCCAGTTGCGCGCCTCCAGGTCGAGGTGGTTGGTGGGCTCATCGAGCAGCAGCAGGTTGGGCTTCTGCAGCAGCAGCTTGGCCATGGCCACCCGCATCTGCCAGCCGCCGCTGAACTCCTCGGTGCGGCGCGACCAGTCTTCTTTGCCGAAGCCGAGGCCGGTGAGCACGGCGCCCACCTGGGCTTCGAGGGCGTAGCCGTCATGCGCGGCGAACTGGCCCTGCAGGTGGTGGTAGCGGTCGGCAATCTGTTCGTATTCGGCGCTGGTGTGGTCCACCTCGGCCATGCGCCCGGTGAGCGACTCCATCTCGCGTTCCATGTCGCGCACCTCGTCGAACACCGACATGCACTCCTGGAAGACGCTGCGCCCGGAGAGGTTCAGGCCATCCTGCGGCAGGTAGCCGGCGGTGGTGCCTTTCATGACCGTCATGGCGCCGTAGTCGAGCGTCTCCAGCCCGGCCAGCACTTTGAGCAGGGTGGATTTGCCGGTGCCGTTGGCCCCCACCAGGCCCACGCGGTCGCGGGGCGTGATCAGCCAATCGAGCTCTTCAAACAGTATTTTGCCGCCGAAGCGTTTGCCGGCGGAGGATAGCTGAATCATGGGTT
>DATGGJ010000427.1:0-7097 GCA_035308585.1 Terriglobales bacterium | reverse complement strand
ACGCCGCGGCTCCGGCCGCCGGCTTTGCCGGACGCGGCTTCTTGATCACCCTGGTTGCAATACCAACTGAGGCGTCATTCGCCTCTCCGGCCGGGAGCACCCCCGGCACAGCGGCATTGGGAGTCTTTGGCTTCGCTGCCGGAACCTTTGCTCCCTCGCCCGCCAGTTGCGCTTCCGCGGCTCCCGCCGGCTTCGCACGCGGCTTGGCGCCCGGCTTCACACCCGAAGCCGCTTTGGTTTCTCCAGGTTTCGCGCTGGGCGGCTTCATGCCGGCGGGCAGGGGTATACCGGTGGCCGGCATTCCCGTGTTCTCGGGCACCGAAGGCAGGCGCGCCGCCAGAATGTCAGCCGCCCGCATGGAGGTTTGCGCCTCCTGCGTCGTCGGCTGCCGCTCCACCACCTGGGTTATGACCAGCACCTCCTCCAGTTGGTTGAGCTGGGCCGCCGGCTTAACCCGGATCTTCAGGAAAACGTCGCGTCCGGGAGAAACACTCTTGACCATGCCGATGGGCAGGCCCTTGGGAAAAATCTGGTCGCCGCCGCTGGTCAGGAGCTGATCGCCCGGCTCCACCCGCTCGTCGCTCATCATTTTTTCCAGCACCACTTCCCCATTGGCGGTTCCCTTGATTACACCCTGCAGCCGTGACTTCTCCAGGATGGCGCCCACGCCGCTGGAGGGGTCATTGATCAGCAGCACCTGGGAAGAAGTGGGAAACACGCGCAAGATCTTGCCCACCACGCCGTCAGCGGTAATGACCGCCATATCCTGCCTGACGCCATCGCCTTCGCCCTTGTCTATGTACACCACGCGCGACATATCGCTGCCGCTGGAACCGATGACCTGCGCGGGCAGCGTCTTGGCGATGAATTGCTCCTTGAAGCCGAGCAGGCGCTGCAGGCGGCGGGCCTGGCCGGCATCTTCCGCCAGCCGAACCTGCTGCAGGCGCAGTTGCTCGATCTCGTCCTGCAGTTTCCGGTTCTGCGCGCGCACCCCCCGCAAATAAAAGTAGTTGTGCCAGGCGCCGCTGATGCTTCCCTGGGCGGCGGCGAACACCTTTTCCAGCGGAGTAACCGCGCTCACCGTCCACACCCGGATCAGGCGGGTGGAATCAGTATCAGCCGTGCGCTTGACCTGGACCGCAAGCCCGACTACTTCGGCAAACAGAACGGCCACCAGGATGGTGACGTTGCGGTGACGGGTGAGGAGGTTTTCCACTTCAAGTCCAGTTGCCAGTGGTCAGTTGTCAGTTGCAAGCACCCAGTACCTGGTACCTGGCGCCCAGTTACTGGGAACCGGTGGGCGGGTCTGCAATCCTGAATCCATGTTCGTCCGCGGCCACCCGCGGAAATGAACTTACTCGATCGAAATCTTCCTCAGCAGCTTGAAGTCGCTGAGCATTTTGCCCGTGCCCAGCACCACGCTGCACAAGGGGTCGTCGGCAATGGAAACCGGCAACCCGGTCTCCTCGCGGATGCGCTTATCCAGGTTCTTGAGCAGCGCGCCGCCGCCGGTAAGCACGATGCCGCGGTCGCTGATGTCGGCGGAAAGCTCGGGCGGAGTGCGCTCCAGGGCCACACGAATGGCGTTCATGATGGTGGAAATGCACTCGCTCAGGGCCTCGCGAACTTCGCTGTCGTCAATGGTGATGCTCTTGGGCACGCCCTCGATCAAGTTGCGGCCCTTGATCTCCATGGTGAGCGGCTTCTCCAGCGGGTAGGCGGAACCGATCTCGATCTTGATCTGCTCGGCGGTGCGCTCGCCCACCAGCAGGTTGTACTTGCGCTTCAGGTAATTCATGATGGCTTCGTCCATCTGGTTGCCGGCCATGCGCACGGAACGGGAGTAGACGATGCCGCTCAGGGAGATGACGGCGATGTCGGTGGTGCCGCCGCCGATATCCACAATCATGTTGCCGCTGGGCTCGGTGATGGGCAGGCCGGCGCCGATGGCCGCCACCATCGCCTGTTCCACCAGGTGAACCTCGCTGGCCTTGGCGCGATAAGCGGAGTCCATGACCGCGCGCTTTTCCACCTGCGTAATCTCGGAAGGCACGCCGATCACGATGCGCGGGTGCACCAGCATTTTGCGGTTGTGCGCCTTCTGGATGAAATAGTTGAGCATTTTTTCCGTGACCTTGAAGTCGGCGATCACGCCATCCTTCATGGGCTTGATGGCCACGATGTTGCCCGGGGTGCGGCCCAGCATTTCCTTGGCCTCTTTGCCTACGGCCTCGACTTCGCCGCTGTTCTTGTTGATGGCGACGATGGAGGGCTCGTTGACCACGATGCCCTTGCCGCGGGCATACACCAGCGTGTTCGCGGTACCCAGGTCAATGGCCAGGTCGCTGGAAAACATGCTGGCCAGCGAGCGGATGTTGCTGAACCACGAACTGTTCTTGTGGAAGCCGTTCGATGATGACATACGTTGCTCTCTTCGAAACCTGGGCCCTCGCGCCCGGCGAGGAGCAACAGGAGATGGCGATTTTGCCGGTCGCCCGGCGCGCGTGCTCGCCTCAGCATGCGCTACTCTGGATTCTATGTGAAGTTCCTCTGTAGTGGCGGGGCACGAAAGTCCCGGCACCCCCGGCGAACCTACTGAATCACCACCGTCTTCTGCTGTGTATTTACTCCTCCCCGCGCATTCTGCGCGGTGATGGTTATCACACTCTCCCCGTTAGGCAAGGGCGGCGTAAAGTAATGGAAGGTGCCGTCGCTGGCAATCAGCGGCACTTCCCGGCCATTCACCATCACGCGCGCTTCCGCCTCGGTCTTGCCCCGCACCTCGATCACGTGTCCGTGCTGGATGAAGGGGTCCAACTCCAGCCGCATGCTGATCGCCTCGCTGCCTTTGGGGATGATGGTGAAGCGGTTCTTTTCACTCTCAATGGAGGCCTTGCCCTGCGCGTCCACCGACTGCACCGCCCAGTAGTACGCGCCGTCGCTTAAACCTGTTACCTGCACATCCGTCCCGCCCACCTGCTGGTCATAAACCGTGGAGGAGAAGTACGGGTTCTTGGAAATGCGCAGGCGGTAGGCCGTGGCGTTGGTCATGGGCGTCCAGTTGAACTCCACGGTTTTTCCCTTGCCGGAACTGAACAAGGGCATCATGTTGGCCGGAGCAATCAGGGTGGGCGGCCCGATCTCCTTGGTCTTCAACAGGTTCTTGGACTCGGAACGGAAGCTGACTTTTTCGTAATCGGTCAGTTGCACCACCTGGCCATCGCGGCTCACCTCGCCGGATCCTTTTTTCACCAAAATCTCGTGCTGGTCGGCACGCGGGTCGTTGTGCACCATGGCCGCCGATTCTGGCGCCAGCGAGGCGGTGGCCCCTGCCACCATCACCCGCGAACTGGACCCCTGGCTGTAAGTTGCCGTAGCCAGGTCCACCGTACCGGTGGTCACATTGACAGCCACCTGGGTCTGCTGGGCGGTGGCCGAGTTCTCCTCGATAACGATCAGCGAATCCTCTTTGATGGTATAGCTGGTGCCGTCATTGAAAACGATGCGGGCCATGCCCTCGGACCCGGTCTGCACCACATCGCCCTTCTCCAGGGGCAGGCTATAGTCGGCCGAAACCCAGGTATTGCTGTTGGCTTTCTTCACCCGGACGGTGCCGTCATAGTTGGTGAAGTGGGCCTGCTGGGCTACCGGTCCGGAGCTGTCATCCCCCTGGCCGGCATTGCCCGCCACCTTCTCCAGCAGGGTGTTCACCGCCTGCAGGCCGGCGTGCGTGGCTTGAGGAAAAATCAGGTTAATAATCGCGCCCGCCAGCAACAAAATGACGGCAACACCTACCGCCACGCTGCGATAGGTGACCGTTTTCCACGCAATGTGGATGTTCGAATTGCGGTCGTGTGGCACGAACTCGGCTAAAGGCTCTGAAGTTGGGGATTTCCAGCGAGAGTACCATAACCCTAAGAGGGCGAAAACAGGTAATTACCTTGGTGTTACGGGGGCAAAAGGCTCCTGGCTGCCGCTCTTGGCCTTTAGCTCTCGGCTCTTAGCCGCCAGCCTTCATCCGTCGGCTGCCGGCCATTCTGTGGAGCAGCCCGGCCAAGGCCGACAGCCAAAAAACCCTCTGGCGGGACGACTGGTACGGTGTACCAGATACCCGGACCCGGGTAAGCGGGCGCCGGCTGCGCCATCACCCCTGCCTGTGCCGCCTATCACTTGCGACGCCACTGCGCCGCCTTGTACGATGGCTGGTTTGCTTAATAAAGGGAGATGAGTATGGCCACCGACACTCTTACGGCATCCATCGGCACCAGCTCCAGTGCCAGGGTTTATAAGAACTTCATTGACGGCGAATGGGTCGAGTCGCGCACCGGCGACATGTTTGAGGACCGCAACCCCGCCGATACCCGGGAAATCGTCGGCATTTTTCAGAAATCGGGGAAAGAAGACGTGGATGCCGCCGTGGACGCGGCCAAGCGCGCCTTCAAAAAGTGGCGCCTGGTGCCCGCCCCGCGGCGCGCGGAAATCGTCTACCGCGCCTCCGAGATCCTGATCGAGCGTAAGGAAGAGTGCTCCCGCGACATGACCCGGGAGATGGGCAAGGTCATCAAGGAGACCCGGGGCGACGTGCAGGAAGCCATTGACACCGGCTATTACATGGCCGGGGAAGGCCGCCGCATGTTCGGTCCCACCGTCCCCTCCGAACTGCCCAACAAGTTCGCCATGGCCGTGCGCCAGCCCCTGGGCGTGTGCGTAATGATCACGCCCTGGAACTTCCCCATGGCCATCCCCTCCTGGAAACTCTTCCCGGCTATCGTGGCGGGCAATACCTGCGTAATCAAGCCGGCGCAGGATACGCCGCTTTCGGTTTTCAACTTTGTGCGCGCGCTCGTGGATGCCGGCTTGCCCAAGGGCGTCATCAATATCGTAACCGGCTTCGGCTCGCGCATTGGCGGGCCTCTGCTCAACAACCCCGAAGTGCGCGCCGTTTCCCTGACCGGCTCCACTGACGTGGGCCGCATCGTGGGCGAAGCCGCGGCCAAGAGCTTCATCCGCTGCTCGCTGGAGCTGGGCGGAAAGAACCCCATGATCGTTCTGGACGATGCCAACCTGGATCTGGCTATTGACGGAGCGCTGTGGGGCGCTTTCGGCACCACCGGCCAGCGCTGCACCGCCACCAGCCGCATCATCCTGCAGAAAGGCATTTATGACGAGTTCACCGGCCGCCTGGTGGAGCGGGCCAAGGCCCTGAAGGTGGGCAACGGGCTGGATGAATCGGTGGACATGGGCCCGGCCGTGAATGAGGCTCAGCTCAAAACCGACCTCGACTACGTGGAAATCGGCAAGAATGAAGGCGCCAAGATGCTGTGCGGCGGCAATCGCCTGGATTCCGGCGCCTGGGCCCACGGCTGGTTCATGCAGCCCACGGTGTTTGCCGACGTGGACCGCAAGATGCGCATTGCCCAGGAAGAAATTTTTGGTCCGGTGGTTTCGCTGCTGCCGGCTGACGACCTAGAAGACGCCATCGAGATCGCCAACAACATCAAATACGGGCTCTCCTCCGCCATCTACACTCGTGATGTCAACAAGGCCTTCGCCGCCATGCGCGACCTGGAAGCGGGCATTACCTACATCAACGCGCCCACCATCGGCGCCGAGGTGCACCTGCCCTTTGGCGGCGTCAAGCAGACGGGCAACGGCCATCGCGAAGGCGGCCTGGGCGCCATTGATTTTTATACCGAGTGGAAGTCCGTCTACGTGGATTATTCGGACAAGCTGCAGAAAGCGCAAATTGACCGGCCAGAATAAGGGAATTGAGGATTGCAGATTCGCGATTGACGCATTTGCAACCCGCAACCGCTCCGCGGGCATTGGTCAATCAGCAATCGTCAATCGTCAATCACAACCATGATCATTGGCGTTCCAAGAGAAGTAAAGGATCACGAATCGCGCGTGGGCATTGTGCCCTCGGGCGTGAAGGCGCTCACTGACGCCGGGCACAAGGTGCTGGTGGAAACCCATGCCGGCGAAGAGTCCTCCATGTCGGACCACGAGTATAAGCAGGCGGGCGCAGAGATTGTCGGCGCTGCCTCCGAGGTCTGGCAAAAAGCCAACCTGGTGGTGAAGGTCAAAGAGCCCATCGCCAGTGAGTTCAAGTACCTGCGCCAGGACCTGACGCTGTTCACCTACCTCCATCTGGCGCCCCTGCCCGACCTGACCAACGAACTGCTCAAGCACACGGTAACCGGCATCGCCTATGAAACCATTCGCGACGGCCATGGCACCCTGCCCCTGCTGACGCCGATGTCGGAGGTGGCCGGACGCATGTCGGTGCAGGTGGGCGCTTCCTACCTGGAAAAAGAACGCGGCGGACGCGGCGTGCTGCTGGGCGGCGTGCCCGGTGTACCCCCGGCGCAGGTATGCATCATCGGCGGCGGAATCGTAGGCACCAACGCCGCCAAAATCGCAATGGGAATGGGCGCCATCGTCACTCTGGTGGACCTGAACCTGAACCGCCTGCGTGAACTCGACGACATCTTCAATGGGCGGGTCTACACCCTGGCCTCGAAC
This sequence comes from Terriglobales bacterium, assembly GCA_035308585.1. GTDB lineage: Bacteria > Acidobacteriota > Terriglobia > Terriglobales > Acidobacteriaceae > JAICWP01. The sequence continues at coordinate 572 of DATGGJ010000427.1, read as the reverse complement.
TTCTACAGCATCGCCAAATCCACCCAGCATGCCGACCTGGTGATTGGCGCCGTGCTCATTCCCGGGGCCTCCGCGCCCAAGCTGGTCACCAGGCAGATGGTTTCGCAGATGAAGAAAGGCGCGGTTATCGTAGATGTGGCCATTGACCAGGGCGGCTGTATCGAGACCGCCCACCCCACCACCCACAGCGACCCTTCTTACCTGGTGGATGGCGTGGTGCACTACTGCGTTACCAACATGCCCGCGGCCGTACCCCACACCTCCACCCTGGCGCTCACCAACGCTACTTTCCCCTACGTGATGAAGTTGGCGCAGATGGGCGTGACCAAGGCCATCAAGGCCGAAAGCGCCATCCGCGAAGGCGTCAACACTTTCCAGGGCCACGTGACTTATCCCGCCGTTGCCCAGTCGCAGGGACGTCAGGCGAAGAGTGTTACGGAACTGCTGTGAGTGTTGGCAGTACCCATTATCCAGTACCCAGTTAAGCCGAGTCGGTGGCGCGGGCGCCCGGGCCCGCATACCGTTGGGGGTCCATGTGGCGCGGGCGCCTCTTCGGCAGGCTCTCGCCCGCG
>DATGGJ010000426.1:0-2592 GCA_035308585.1 Terriglobales bacterium | reverse complement strand
GGCTGTCCAATCATTTCCTCGGCTCGGTAACCAAAGATGCGCTCCGCGGCCGCGTTCCAGCTGGTCACGATGCCATTCAGGTCTTTGCTGATGATGGCATCGTCGGAAGATTCCACGATGGCAGCCAGCTTAAGCCGCGACACCTCTTCGCTTTTACGCGTGGTCACGTCGGTGCAGGCGCCCACCAGGTACACCGGCTTGCCATTCTCAAACACCATTTTTCCGCGATCGTAAATCCAGCGGACGCTTGTATCCGGCAGAACAACCCGGTACTCCATCTCGAAATCGCCCCCTTGGCGCGCCGCCGCGATGGCGGCAAGCAGGGCGGGGATGTCGTCGTTATGCACAAACCGTATGAAATCTTCTGTGTTCCTGATTTGGCTGCTGGCGGGCAGGCCGAAAAGGCGTTTCAGATTGTCATCAACCTCCAGAAACTCGCCCGTCTCAGGTTTCCAGCGGTAAGTGCCGGTGTCGGAAGCGGCTAGCGCGGCGCGCAGCCGCTCCTCGCTCTTGCGCAAGGCCTCCTCCGCTCCCTGTTGCAGGGTGATATCGGTGTTGGTGCCGAACCAGCGCACCACCCTGCCTTGGGCATCGCGCACCGGCACAATGCGGGTAAGAAATGGCCGGAACACCCCGTCGGCGCCGCGCAGCGGAAACACCATCTCAAAGGGCTCCCCGCTTTGAATCGAATGCCGCCAGCGCTTCATCACCTCGGGGAGCACCGCGGGATCGTGCACCGATTGCCAGCCCCAGCCCAGCATCTGCTCGGGGGTCGTCCCGGTGTATTCATACCAGCGCTGGTTGTACCAGTAAATCGAGCCGTCGGGGTGAGCCATCCAGTCCAGCTGGGGAATGGATTCCGCCAGCATGCGGAACTGCTGCTCGCTCTGTTCGATTGCCTGGCGCGCCTGCACGTGTGCGGTAACGTCAACCGCGTGCACAAATACGCCTTCCACTTTCTCGGCGCTGTTCTTCAGCGGCTTGTAAAGGAAATTGAAATAGGCGTCTTCCAGCTGCCCGCCCGCCCCGCGCTTCAGGCGCACTTTCGCTTCTGTTCCGCTGACCGCCTCACCCGTCTGGAACACCTGGTCCAGCAGTTCGAGATATCCCTGCCCTTCCAATTCGGGCAGGGTCTCGCGAATGGTCTTGCCCAGCAGCTCTTCCTTGCGGCTGCGTCCCACCACCTTGAGGTAGGCTGGGTTCACATAGCTCCAGCGATGCTCGGGTCCCTCGAGCATGGCGATGGCTGCCGGAATCTGCTGCAGGAATTCCCGAACTCGCCGCTGCTCCTGTTCGGTTTCCCGGCGCAGCCGCTGCTCCAGCTCGTCAACCTGGCGCCGCACCTGCGCCATCCTGATGTGGGCCTCCACCCGCGCCATCAACTCCCGGGCGGTAAAGGGTTTGACCAGGTAATCATCGGCCCCGGCATGCAGGCCTTCCACGCGCGCTTCCTCGCCCGCTCGGGCCGAGAGCAGAATTACGGGAATGGCGCGCGTCTGCGGGTCCCGCCGGATGGCTTGCAGCACCGCAAAGCCATCCATTCCCGGCATCATGATGTCGCTCAGCACCAGCCTGGGATGCATTTCGCGCGTCGCTGCCAGCGCCTCTTCGCCCGTGGCCACGGCATGCACCCGGTACTGCTGGCTTAAAAGGCGGCTGACGTAACTGCGCAAATCGGAGTTGTCGTCCGCCAGCACAATTAACGGCCGCTTCCCCCCATCCTCTTCTCCTTCCGCCGGCCTGGTCCCGCTCTGGTCCTGTGCTCCGGCCTGGGAGATAGATTCCCCGCCCGATGCCGCCGGCAGCCAGCGCAGCGCCTCCTCCACGTAGGCGTCTGGGCGGAGAGCCCGGGGATGCCGGGTTCCCCGTTCGGCGATTCGTTCCGCCGGCAGATGTTCCCGGCCCAGCGGAATGGAAACCGTGAACGTGCTGCCCCGGCCCACCGTGCTCTCCGCTCCCACCCAGCCCGCGTGCAGCTTCACCAGTTCGTTCACCAGCGCCAGGCCGATTCCGGTGCCTTCATAGCTGCGGCCGCGCGCTCCCTCCACGCGGTGAAAGCGCTCGAAAACCTGGGAGAGCTCCTGCGGTGGAATGCCTCCTCCCGTATCCTGCACGCTCAATTCCGCGCGGCCATCCACCGGCTTCAGCCGCAGTCGCACTTCCCCTTCAAAGGTGAACTTCAAAGCGTTGGAGAGGAGATTGAGAACAATCTTCTCCCACATGTCGCGGTCCACGTATGCCGGCTCCGGCAGGGGTTCGCACTCCACCCGGAAATTCAGTCCGGCCTTCTCCATTGCGGAACGGAAGACTCCGGCCAACTCGGCCGTAAAGGCGGTCAGATCGGTGGCCTCATACACGGCCTGCATACGGCCTGCCTCGATGCGGGAAAAATCCAGCAGCGTGTTCACCAGTTTCAGCAGGCGCAGGCTGTTGCCGTGGACGATTTCGAGCTGTTCGCGGTCCTCCTGGCCGTCCGTCTTGCGCAGCATGTCCTCGACCGGGCCCAGCATCAGGGTAAGCGGGGTGCGGAATTCGTGGCTGATGTTGGTGAAGAAAAGAGTTTTGGCGCGGTCAAGTTCAGCCAGCGCCTCC
>DATGGJ010000425.1:0-3857 GCA_035308585.1 Terriglobales bacterium | reverse complement strand
TTTGGTTCTTATGAGCACGATTACTCTCGCGCAGCAGCTGGCCACGCCCGAGTTCATCACCAACCCGGCCGAAATCAAGAGCCTCCCCAAAGCCGATGTGCAGAAGTTCACCGTCGAGAAACTGTTCATGACCCGGGCCATCGGCGGCACGGCGTGGTCGCCCGACGGCAAGACTGTCGCCTTCATGTCCAACATCAGCGGACGGATGAACCTGTGGACGGTGCCGGCCAGCGGCGGCTGGCCTACGCAGCTTACGGTGAGCGAGCAGCGCCAATACAGCCCGGCCTGGTCGCCCGACGGCAAGTGGATCGCCTACATGTCGGACCACGACGGCGACGAGCAGTGGGACATCTTTGTGGTCTCCCCGCTCAGCGGCGAAGTCATCAACCTGACGCAAACGCCGGAAATCGCGGAGGAGGACCCGCGGTGGTCGCCCGACGGGCGCATGCTGGCCTACACGGTCAAGCCCAAGACTTCGTCCAGCTTCGAAATTGACGTGATGGATTTCACCACCCATGAGGTGCGGCACCTGACCAGCGGCACACCCAAGGAGCGGGGCAATGTCAGCCCGCTGTGGTCGCGTGATGGCAAGTGGCTCGCTTATACCCAGGTGCAGGCCAAGGGCACCGATTCCGACATCTACGTGGTGGATGTTGCCAGTGCCAGGAGCACCCGGCTGACTCCGCACAGCGGCGAACAGCTCTCTACCGTGAACGACTGGTCGCCGGATGGCAAAAAGCTGCTCATTACCTCCAATGCCGGCAACGGCTATGAAAATGTCGGCCTGCTCGACATCGGCAGCAAGAAGATTGACTGGCTCACACAGGACAAGTGGGAAATCCAGGGCGGCAATTTTTCGCCGGATGGCCGCACCGTGACCTGGACCGCCAACGTGGACGGCAATACCGATATCTACTTCCACGACCTGACCAGCGGTAAGACTGAGGTCTTGCCCTTGCCCCGTGGCGTGAACGAACTGGGCGGCCACGACAACGCCTTCACCCCCGACGGCTCGCGCCTGCTCTATATCCACAATGGGCCCAATGCTCCCGCCGATGCCTGGGTTTACGATCTGGCCGGCAAACGCTCCCAGCAGGTCACACATTCGCTGGTAGCGGGCGTACACGGCGCCAACATGGTTGAGCCCTATCTGGTTCACTATCCCAGCCGCGATGGCAAGTTTCAGATTTCCGCCTTTGTCTATGTGCCGCATAATCTGCCGGCCAATCATCAGAGCCCAGCGGTGGTTTACGTGCACGGTGGCCCTACCTCGCAGACGGTGAATCTATTCAACCGCGGCATTCAGTACCTGGTGAACCAGGGCTACCTGGTGATTGCCCCCAACTACCGCGGCTCCACCGGCTACAGCAAGGAGTTCCAGCAGGCTAACCTGTTCGACATGGGTGGCGGCGACCTGCAGGACGTGCTGGCAGCGGCCGACTGGATCAAGCGCAGCCCCTACGTGGATCCCAAGAAGCTGATCGTTATGGGCGGGAGCTACGGCGGCTACATGACCATGATGGCGGTGACCAAGGCGCCCGAGGTGTGGGGTGCGGGCGTGGCCATCGTGCCTTTTGTCAACTACTTCACTGAAGTGCAGAACGAAGACCCGGTGCTGCGCGAAATGGACCTGGCCACCATGGGCGATCCGGTGAAGAACAAAGCTCTGTGGGAGGACCGCTCACCGATTTTCTTTGTGGACCGCATCAAGGCGCCGCTGCTGATCCTGGCGGGCGCGCACGATCCCCGCTGCCCGCAATCGGAAGCGCAGCAAGTGGCGGATGCCGTCAAAAAGCGCGGCGGAGTGGTGGATTTGAAAATTTATGAAGATGAAGGCCACGGCTTTTCGCGCGTGTCCAACCAGATTGACTCGTGGAAGCGCATCAGCGACTTCCTGCAGGCGCACGTTCCGCCCGCCGACTGCGGCTGTTCCTTAAATGATTGAGTGATTGTGTAATCGGGTAATTGGAAACCAATCCGCAGGCGCATTTCGGGGTTCAATGACACAATAACCCGAGTACCCGATTACACAATTTTCCTAAGAAGCCCTGGTGAGCGCTGGTTGTCCGAGGATCCGGTCTATCTCGGCCAGATCGGCGGGCGTGAGCTTCCAGCCGGCGGCGCCGGCGTTCGAGCGTACCTGTTGCTCGGACGTCGCCCCGGCGATCACCGAGGCCACTACCGGGTGGGCGAGCAGCCAGGAAAACGCCAGCTCCAGAATGGTGTGCCCGCGCGCTTCGGCAAAGCGAATCAGCCCCTCCGCAACCTCCAGGTTGCGCTCGTTCAAAAGCTTCCCAAACCGCTCCTGGGTAGAGATTCGCGTACCCTGGGGCGCGGGGCGGCCGGCGCGATACTTCCCTGTCAGCAGCCCATTGGCCAGAGGAAAATAGGGCAGGAAGGCCAGCCCGCGCCGCTCACATTCGGGCAGCACTTCCCTTTCCGGTTCGCGATGGAGAAGGCTGTATTCATTCTGCACGCTGACGAAGCGAGCGGCACCAGGGGGCACCGCCGCTTTAGCTTCCTCAATCTGCTGCGCGGAGAAGTTGGAGCAGCCGATCTCGCGCACTTTGCCCGCCTTCACCAGCTCATTGAGCGCCCCTAACGTGTCCGCGATGGGCGTTTCCGCATCAGGCTGATGAAGCTGATAAAGGTCAATGTAATCGGTTCCCAGTCGGCGAAGGCTGTCCTCGGCGGCGTGACGCACGTAGGCAGGCTTGGCGCCCTGACGCTGTTCGTCCACTTTCATGCCGAACTTGGTGGCGACTACTACCTGTTCGCGGCGGCCGCGCAACGCCTTCCCCAGGTACTCTTCGCTCTTCGTGCCGCCGTATATATCAGCCGTATCGAGGAAGTTGACACCGGCGTCCAGCGCGGCATGCACCACCTTGGCGGTGGCATCGGCGTCCAGGCGCCAGCCAAAGTTGTTGCATCCCAGACCAACCACGGAAACCTGCAGCGAGCCGATCCTGCGCTTTTCCATGTACCCTTTCTCCATCTTCTGGATTTATGAATGGATGCAGCAAGCTTCACCGCCGATTCAGGGGAAGCACAATTTCTGTTTCAGAGCAGCCGTTCGCCGCCGAATCCGTACGCCTCGACAACCTGCGATGCCGCCGCGGATTTCGGATACCGGTCCGCGAACATGGTCCAGATCATGGTGTCGTAGAGCGGAGAACCGCCGCCGGGATGGGGGCGGCGCAGGGTGGCTTCGTGAAGGTAGCCGAGCTTGCGGGGCACGGCGGCGCTGCGCTGGTTGCCGACTACCACGTGAATTTCCACTCGTGAAACTCTATCCACCTCGAAGGCCACGCGGGTCAGCGCGGCGGAAAACTCCGTGGCGATGCCCTGGCCGCTGCTGTCGGCGCGTACCCAGTAGCCGATCTCGCGGGCATCGGGGCCCACCCGGTTATGCAGTCCGGTGCCGCCCAGCACGCGTTCTTCGGCGCGATCAAAAACGCCATAGATGAAATCCAGTCCCAGGTCGAAGTCGCCCCGCCAGCGCCGGATGCGCTCATGCTTGCGTTCCAGGGGCTCGGGCTCGTTTTGCGCCCAGGGCAGCCAGGGACGCAGATGCTCCACGCTGCTGTCTATGGCTTCTTTGAGCTTGACAGCATCTTCCGGCTGCCAACTGCGGATCACGAGACGCGGGGTGACAATACGGTAGGCTGGGCCCATGGGGCACGATTATCATCTGCCGCCTGCGAAGGCCGCAAGATTGCGCTCTGGAACGCTGTGCAGCAAGTGGCCCCGGCGAGATCGGTGGGGTGCAATTCGGCAAGCCAGAGTTGGGGGACAGTCAGCTGTTCACATCCGCGCCCTGTCACGTACCGGCTGTAATGCGGTCACGAATTCCCCGT
>DATGGJ010000424.1:0-4145 GCA_035308585.1 Terriglobales bacterium | reverse complement strand
TCGCGCTGTTCTCCTGCGCGGGAAGGGCTGAGTTGTCACTTGCGGCGGCACCGCCAGTTCGGCTGGACTGGGGGCTGCCAGGCTGTCCCGATTCCGGGTTGGGGGATGATGGCTGGAATTCGCAGTCCGGATCATTGACCTGGGTTTGCTTGGCATAGAGGCGGTTGGTAACGCCATATTCCACCTCATTGGTGTCGGTAAGCACATCGGTCCCATCAAAACGCAGAATATTGCTGAAATTATTTACCCCGGTGACATAACGGTAGGTGATCACCGGCTCGATCACGTGCTTGAGTTTGCGGCCAAAGAGCTTTTTCTCGAAAACACGGGAGAATGAGGGTGGGCGCAGTTCGAATGTCCCTTCCAGTGCCTTGCGGTTAATAGCTTCGCTGCTGGCAGTACCGACGCCGCCGGGGACAGGATTCAGGCTCTGGGTATAGGCGGTGTCCTGCAGAGCTATTTCGGGAACGAAATCCCAGCCATGAAACTGCACAGGGAGCAGGATGTCGGGGCGAAAATTGAACCGCCCCACCTCGGGCGCGGTTCGGAAAAAGCTCGTAGCCCCTTTGGCGGTGCTTGCCGTGGGCTCGTTGCGGGACAAGCCGTCAATTCCCGTATCGAACGACCAGTACAGCGGCGAGTTTCCGAGCGGCCGGTCAAGGCTGGAGAAATCGAAGCTGGGGGTGTGCCGGATGGTGATGACATTGTTGCTGACGGTGTTTTGAAAATCCTGATAGCGCTCGACCAGTCCATTCAGCGAGTAGCCGTTGAAATTTTTGGAGACAAACGCGTTGGAAGTGACTTCGGAATTGATCGCCTGGGTAAAGGCGGTGGTAAACGCGAGGCGATAAACGTAGGAGCTGAGGTATTCGAAGTTGAGCACGGCGCGAGTGTCCGCGCCCAGCTTGCTGGCGCCCTTGGCGACGAAGTCCTCGCCACCCTGCTTACAGAGATTTCCTATACGTTGAGAGCAGGCGCCGGCCTGTCCCCGCTTTAGTTGCAGACCGCGATCGGTGACTCCGGTATAAGTGGCGGCGAAATAAGTGTTTTCGTTCGGGGTAGCGCGGAAAACGCCGTGTTCCGCCCAGCCCCGGCTGGAGAACATCTCGGCTCCAATGGTCGCATCCATGCTGCGGTTGATGGCCCAGTAGAAAGAGTCCCCCAGGAGAATTCCTTTGATATTGGAGGTGCCAAAGTTGGGCATCAGGAAGCCGGAATGGCGTCCCAGGTGATCCACCGGATGGGTGGCGTAAGGCATAAAAAACGTGGGTATGCCCTTTACCCGGAAAGTGCTGCGGTACATTTTGGCGTCGCCGCCCACCTCGACGACGGCGCGCGGAGTGTTGAAGGTCCAGATGGGATGCGGTACTTCGCAGGAGGTAACCGTGCCGTGATGAACCACGTAGCGGTCGGGTCCGAGTTTATCCACTACTTTGCCGGTAAACGCGAAGGGGTTGGAGGAAGTGAGGGTCACCAGTTGCCCGTGAAAGCGCACGCCCAGGGTGCCGCTCACCTGGTAGAAGGTGCCCACCTGGGTGCGCACATTGTAGGTGCCGTGGGTGGCCTCCAGGTGCTCGTCGTGCGGGCCGCCGTCCAGGATCACGTGACCGCTTTCCGTGGTGTCTCCGGTTTTGGGATCGTAGGTAACGTGGTCGGCGTAGAGCAGGTTGTTGCCGTGGGTGAGCAGCACGTTGCCATTGGCTTTGTAAACCCCGCCGGTGCGTTCCTGTTCGCAGGCCTGGATGATTGTCTCCAGGGGCTGCCCCGGAGAATGGACGTGGGTGATGGTTCCGCTGCAGGCCGCGGCCGGCGGCTGCAACTGCAGCTGCAGGGGAGGCGGCTGCAATCCCGCTACCGAAGGAAATTCCAGAGAAGCGCGCGGACGCAACTGGCTGGTAACTATGGGAACGGTGAACAGCAGATGACAAACCCAGGCTGCCGTGATAAGGATTCGAAAGCGGAGATTCATCAGAAGCGCACGCGCCGCCTGCTGGTTAAAGTGTTGCTGAACTTCCGAACTTAGCACGGCGCAGCCATGCAGGCAAAGCCACAGGCTGATGCCGCGCGGCGCCGGCTGGCGAGTTTCCGTGCTCCGGCGATTATCCAACGACCTATGTCCTGTACCTCGACGAGTGGCGGCGACGGCCACGGCACTCATTCGCGGCCGGAGCGCGTGCGGCCTCGTTTTTATCCCTCCGGAGCTTCCTCTGACGAGGTAGCGGCGGACGTCGAGGCCAGCGTGCTAGTGGAGGCTGAAAGCAGCGAACTCAGCGAGCAGCAGTTTGTCGCCAGCTTCGAGTCCTCCAGCCCTCAGCTTCGGCCGCGCTTTATCCCCGGACCGCCCGGCAACCACCCACCTTTGCCCGGCGCCCACCGCGAAAGCGCGACGCCGGCGGAAGCTGGCATTCGTGATGACACCGCCACTGCCTGCGATTCGGAAGAAAATAACGCCGATCCGTTGGCCAGGGAAGCAGACGATTACCCGCTTTCCGGCGGGCAATCGCCGGCTGCGGACGAGGGTGCGGTGGAGACGCCGAATGTGTGCTCGCAATCAGCGCCCGAGGCTGCTGCTGGCCGTGCTCTGAGCGATGGCTCTGATGAGTTGCTGCCTGAGGGCCCGCAGTGGCGCCAGGAAGTGGCCGCCCGTCTGCACAATTACCATTCCCGCAGAACCAGGAAGCCGCCGCGCTATCCCTCCCTGGCTTTGAAATTTGATCCTCCGGTTTATTCTTCGGCTCCAACTTCCTCCCCTGAGCCGCCTCGCGCCGCCGCCTGCGCGCCGCCCAGCCGGACGGAGGCGGCCACCGCGGCTGCGACCGTGCCGGAGGAACTGGAGGAACCGCCTGTTCTAGAAGCGGACGCCAACAACATTATTGAGTTCCCGCGTCCGCTGGTCCCGCCCCCACCGCGTCCCGACGAGTTGGCCGAGTCCATGCTGGATTTGCCGCGCATCCTGGACGCTCCCGAGACAGTATCCAAGCAGGTGCCGTTGGGGGGCATCATTCTGCAGGCGGAGGAAGCGCGCGTCACCAGCGACTTGGAACTGCCGCTGCAGGTAGCTTCGCTTGGCCGGCGCATGTTGGCCGCGGGCCTGGATGGCGCCCTGGTGGGGACTGCCACCCTCATGTTCGCCGCGATTGTGGACAAGATCGCCACCCTGCTGCCCTCCCTTCACGTATTGCTGGGCTTGGGAGTGGCCCTGCCTGCCATTCTGTGGGCCGTGTTCCAATACGTTTTTCTGGTCTATACCGCCTCGACTCCGGGCATGCGGCTGACCGGCCTTCGTCTGAGTGACTTTGATGGCAGCGCTCCCGGGCGCAGTACCCGCCGCTGGCGCGCGCTGGCCATGGCTCTATCCGCCGTCTCCCTGGGCCTGGGCTTTCTCTGGTGCTTGCTGGACGAGGATACGCTCTGCTGGCACGACCGCATCACCCGCACCTATCTGAACGCCGGGCCTTCGCCCGCTCCGGGCGCGCGTCCGGGCCCGCTCTTCCCGCAGCGCTTCTTCAACTGCTTGCGGAGAGTCGAGGCTTTTCTGCGGCGCCGGGAAGAGGAAATAAGTCAGGAGCCGCCCGACTGGCGCTAGTGACGTGCCTTGTCGGCCGATGAGGCTGAAAGCTCCCCGCCTGATGTGTTATCTTGAGCGTTTGTCCGCAGGCATGAGGATATTTGTGTGTTCCGGCCGTTGAAGTAAATCCCAAGCGCAATGTCGAGCAGCACCAGCATCCGCCGTCCCGCCGCCAAGGTCTTCGTCGCCACCACGGTGATGCTGACCTTCATCTCCTTTTGGCGGGCGGCCGCCATTGTCCTCTCCGACCTGGCCTCGTCGGCTTATTACGTGGGCGGCGACGCTGAGAAAGTCATCGGCAAGAGCGCCCCCTGGTTCATCCTGGCGGTGATGCTGTTCAGCTACGCGGTGCGGGCTCTCTACATCGAGTCCAGCGCCATGTTCGTGCGCGGCGGCGTGTACCGCGTGGTTAAAGAGGCCATGGGCGGCACCCTGGCCAAGATTTCGGTTTCGGCGCTCCTCTTCGACTACGTTCTGACCGGGCCTATCAGCGCCGTCTCCGCGGGACAGTACATGGCGGGGTTCGTGGACGACATCAGCGGCTACCTCGGCCATCCCATCCATTTTTCCGAAGCCG
>DATGGJ010000423.1:0-3454 GCA_035308585.1 Terriglobales bacterium | reverse complement strand
AAGTGAATGCCAGGAGAACGCAAAACAATCGCGAGCGGTTTGCGCTGAACCGGAAACAACGCATAAGACCAGCAGCAATGGCGGAGACAAGGCGATTATTTTAGTTCTTGCAAGGGGTGACCGCAACCAGGCTTTCAGAGCTATTGGTTGAGCGGCTAGCCGTGCGTAGTTGAGCTGAGCCAGGGAAGGAAGCATGTCGACAATGAAGCTGCGATACTCCATAACTACCGCGAGCGTGTTCCTGCTGCTGCTGACGAGTAGCCTGCAGGCTGAAAAGATCAAGGTCATTGTGGACCAGGACGCGCGCGGACCGGCGACCACCGACCTGCAGTCCATCCTGGTTTTTCTGCAATCGGACAAATTCGAGGTGCTGGGCATCACCACCGTCAGCGGCGACCAGTGGGTGAAGGAAGAAACCCAGCACACCTTGCGCCTGCTGGAAATTGCAGGCCGCACCGACGTTCCGGTGGTGGAAGGGGCGGAGTACCCGCTGCTGAACTCCAAGGAGGAATCGGAACGATGGGAAGCCCTGTACGGCAAGTTTCGCTACAAAGGGTGCTGGAACGATTTTCCTACGGCGCCGGCGGGCGCGGCGGCATTCTTCCCGCCCTATCACGGTCCCGAGGTAGTGCCGCCGCTACCGGAAGGAGCCCCGCGCACAAAGCCGCTGGACGAGACGGCCGCTCATTTCATTGTGCGCATGGTGCACCGTTACCCCGGGCAGGTGGTGATATGGGCGGGAGGACCGCTGACCAACGTTGCGCTGGCTTTGCGGGTGGATCCGCAAGTGGCCACCCTGGCGCGCGGACTGGTGCTGATGGGCAGCGGCATGTACGCCGAGACGGGGGGAATCGGCACGGTTGACGGGCGCCGCGAGTTCAACTGGTGGTTTGATCCGGAGGCGGTCCGCATTGCCATGCGGGCGCCGTGGAAGAAAATCACCATCACGCCAATTGATGTTTCTATCAAGACGCACATGACGGCGCAGATGCAGGCGGCCATCGCCAAGGCAGACACGCCGGTGGCCAGATATTTGGCGAAATATTCGGTGCCCAGCTTCATGTGGGACGAACTGTCGGCGGCCGCGCTGGCAGACCCATCCATCATCACCGGCGAGAAGCAGTTGTATGTGGACATTGATATTGACCATGGGCCCAGCTACGGCGAAACGCTTTTCTGGGCGCCGGGAAGCGAAGTTCCGCCTTACGAGCGGCCGGCAACGGTTCAGTTTGATGTGAATACGCAAAAGTTTTACGACCTTTATGTGAAGCTAATGACGCAACCGGCCCGGCAAGCCAAGTAGCGGCAAGAAGAAAGGGTGCTATGGAAGCAGAACAAAAACCTTCGGGCATGACCCGGAGGCAGTTTGTGGCTGGTTCAGCCGCGGGCCTGGTGGTGGGCGGGCTGGCACATCGCGGGCAGGCAGCAGCGCCGATGGCGAAGCAGCAGCTACGCCAGGGAGGCGGCGGCTCGTCACGCGTGATTATTGATACCGATCCCGGCGTGGATGATGCCCTCGCGCTGCTGCTGGCCATGCGCTCGCCGGAATTGAAAATTGAAGGCATAACTCCGGTAGCAGGGAACGTGCCGCTGAAGCTGACTTTGCCCAACGCGCTGCGCATGGTAGAGGTCGCCGGTCGCGCGGAAATTCCCGTGGCGGCGGGGGCCAGAGAACCGCTGGTGCGGCGCCTGGTCACCGCGGCCTATGCGCATGGTGAAAACGGCCTGGGAGGAGCGGAGTTTCCCGAACCAAAAATCAAACCCATCCCGGAGAGCGCCGCCGATTTCATCCGACGTACTGTTCGCAAATATCCAGGAGAGGTCACGCTAATCACCATCGGGCCGCTTACCAACGTTGGCGTGGCGCTGCGCGGCGACCCCGAACTGGCAGCAATGGTGCGCAACCTGGTGATGATGGGCGGCTCGCTTTCCGGCGGGAACATCACTCCGGCTGCCGAATTCAATGTGTACGTGGATCCAGAAGCCGCGCGCATCGTGTTTCAGTCGGGACTTCCCATCACTATGGTCGGCCTGGACGTGACCCGCAAGACGACATTGACCGAGGAACACGTTCGCAGGCTGGAAGCGGCGCAAAATCCAGTCAGCCAAGCAGCGGCAAAAATCGGCCGCAACGTCCTTGAGCACAACCGGAAGGAGGGATTCCTGGTGGGACCGAATATGCACGACCCGCTGGCGGTGGCGAGCTTCATCAACCCGCAGTTGCTGAAGTATGAGGATTATTACGTGGATGTGGAAACCGAGGGCGAACTGACCGCCGGAGCCACACTGGGCTACAGTCCCGTTGCCGGCGATTTGCGGCGGCGGCCCGGCATGGAGCAGAAGGCCGGGCTGAACTTCGCCATTCGCGGCTCGGCGCCTACGCTTGCGGGAACCCGCACCTCGCCTGTGGTGCGAGACAAATTTGTTCCCAACGCGAAAGTAGCCGTAGATGTTGATTCGGGAAAATTTTTCGAGCTTTTGATTGGCAGATTGTCGGGCAAACAGTAGGCCGCCCGGTCGCGGGCGCTGCCGTTACTTTTTGAGGTGATGATGAAACTAGGGCGGCGGTGGCGCTTGGTGGCAGCGGTGCTCTTCATTTCATGTCTTGTGTCCGGGCAGGAGAAGCGCAAAGTGATCATTGATCAGGACGCAGCCGGGCCGGGAGGAACAGACCAGCAATCCATGTTGCTGCTGATCCAATCGCCGCAGACGGAGGTGCTGGGGATCACCGTGGTGACAGGGGATCAGTGGCTCACGGCCGAACTGGCGCACACCTTGCGCATGCTGGAAATCATCGGACGAACCGACATTCCAGTGGTGCCGGGAGCGGAGTATCCGCTGGTGCGGCGCAAAGCGGAGACCGAGTTGTGGGAACAGCGCTTTGGATCGGTGGCATGGGTGGGCGCATGGACTCCAGGTTTCTACCACCCAGCGGAGCAACTGGGCGATATGCCTGAAGGCATCCCCACCACCAAACCACTGGACGAAGATGCCGCCCACTTCCTCGTGCGGATGGTGCGAAGGTATCCCGGCCAGGTCACCATCTATGAAGGTGGGCCAATGACGAACCTGGCGCTTGCCATATCGCTCGACCCGACATTTCCACGGCTGGCGAAGGAGTTGGTGTTCATGGGCGCCAGTCTGAACCCGCAAACCGACGACCCTGAGTTCATCAACACACCCAGGCATGAATTCAATATGTGGTTCGATCCGGAGGCGGCCCACATCGTGCTGCGCGCACCGTGGAGGAGAATTGTATGCACCCCGGTGGATGTGTCGGTGAAAACCAGGCTGACGGCGGAACTGATCAGGGGGGTGAAGGCCGGACATTCCGCCGCGGCGCAGTATGTCGCCACCTACGCCCGCCTGCGCGGGACTTATAACTATTTGTGGGACGAACTGGCAGCAGCGGCGTGGCTCGATCCCAGCATCATTACCGGCAAGCAAACACGCT
>DATGGJ010000422.1:0-5827 GCA_035308585.1 Terriglobales bacterium | reverse complement strand
GCGGCTGGTGGAGGAGAAGTTCCGGCCAATACTTAAAGGTTTACAGGAAGAAGTGATTGCCAGCGGGCTGTTCGAGCCCAAAGCGGTGTACGGGTATTTTCCGGCGCAGGGAGAGGGGAATGATCTGATTGTGTATGAACCCCCAGCCGAAAAACCAGGAGTCAGGAGTCGGGAGCCAGGAGTCAGCATGGCAGGGGCGCCCGTGCCACAAGAGCTTCTGCGGTTTACCTTTCCACGGCAGAAGGAAGGGCGGCGGCTGTGCCTGGCTGACTTCTTTGCCCGGCGTGGGTCGGGAACAATGGATGTGCTGGGGCTCTCGCTGGTGACCATCGGGCCCAAGGCTTCCGAGTACACGAAGAAACTGTTCGAGTCAGGCGAGTACACAAAATACTTGTACCTGCACGGGCTGAGCGTGGAGACGGCGGAAGCGCTGGCTGAGTTCCATCACAAGCACGTGCGGCAGGAGCTGGGCATAGCGGGGGAGGATTCGCCGGAAATCCGCGACCTGTTCCACCAGAAGTACCGGGGGTCGCGCTATTCATTCGGCTATCCGGCGTGCCCCAACCTGGAAGACCAGACCAAGCTGTTCCGGCTGCTCAAGCCGGAAGAGACGATTGGCGTGCACCTGACCACGGGATTCCTGCTGGAGCCCGAACAATCCACCTCGGCCATCGTGGTGCATCATCCCGCGGCGAAATACTTCGTGGCGTAGAAGAAGCACCTAGCAATTAGCATTTAGCCAGTGAACCCTCTCGGTGGAGTCTAAAGACCAGGAAGTTCAGCCCCGGGGATTAACGCGGATCTGCACGGATAAATGCAAAGTGGGTGGCAATTAGCACCCAAGCGCGTAAAGGGTGTGATTGAACCCACCGAAAACATTCACTGGCCAAATGCTAAGTGCTTCTTTTTATGCGGCTTGCTCCATTTCGATGATTCTGCCGGCGAAGTGCTCGAGGTCGCGCACGATCATGCGCGGCCGAGGCGCCAGGGGATCGAGGAACTGCTCGGGGCGTTGAATGAAAGCGGCATCGCAGCCGGCACGGATGGCGCCCGTGGTGTCCCAGGAGTGGGCGGCAACCAGCAGCAGGGACGCGGGCTCCACGTTCAGCTCGCGGGCGGCTAGACGATAGACTTCGGGCGCGGGCTTGTAGCGCTGGGCCATCTCGGCGGAAAGCACGCGCTGAAAGAAGTCGCGCAGGCCGGCCTGGCGCAGCGCTTCCTCCGCTCCCTGCAGGCGGGAGTTGGTCAGAATGGCCAATTGAAAGCCGGCTTCACGCAGCCGTTCCAGCGCGGGAGCGACGTCGGGAAATGCGGGGAGCTGGCGCAGGTTCTGCAGCAGTTCGAGCTTCTCTTCCGAGCCCAGCATGGTATGGCGCAGCCCGGCCAGCACGTCCAGGGCGTTCTTGCCCAGAGTAGCGAAATCCACAAATGGTCCGGTGATGGTGGCCAGCATAGCTGACTGCAGCAACTCCGCAAACCACTCGCGGCGGGCTTCGGTGTCGCCAAAGGTTCTGAGAAAGTAGGGATCGAGGGCGCTGAGGTCCAGCAAGGTACCGTTGAGGTCAAAGACAATGACGGGGCGCATAAGGGACCTCCCGGTTGGAATTATCTCACTGTGGGCGGTTGAAGGGCTGTGATGTGACAGTTGGCCGTCGGGTAGTCAGCCGTGGGCAACTGGTAGTTGGGTTGATGCCGGCCTCCTTCGCAAGCGAGGCTACTGTTTGCAGAAGGGAAACATTTTTTCCACGGTGCCGTCGGGATGGGAGACCAGCAGATAGCCGCCGGCCAGCGCCAGGCGAACCCCGGCGGAGATAGCGTCATTCTTGGAAGAAAACTTCTGCTGGGGAGCGGCGCCGCCATCAGCGCGGAGAAGCCAACCGTCTTCGGTTGGAGTGACACGAAACACCTGCAAAACCCTGGGCATGGGGCCTCTTTCCGGTTCGCCAGCGGGGGGAGGGGGAACCGGCACACAAGGTACACGGGTTACGGAAGGTTGTCAATCCTATCGAATACTTTCGATTAAGAGCAGTCAGGATTCAGGAGTCAGGCCGGGGGCGAGGGCGCCCGCGCGCCACAAAGAAGCCAATCACATATTGGACTGCGGCAGGTCACAGCAGGAGGGCGCCGCCCTTTCGTATGCTGGCGGGAAGGCGAGGCCATGCACATCGAATCCATGCTGCGCGATGCGCTGCGGGTGCTGGACCGCAACAAGATGCGGAGCAGCCTGACGGTGCTGGGGATCATGATCGGGATCGGGGCGGTGATCTGCGTGGTGGCCATCGGGAGCGCCGGTTCGGCGCAGGTGGAAGAGCAGCTGCACAACCTGGGCGACAACCTGGTGTGGATTGAGGCGGGAAGCCGCACGCGCAGCGGCGTGCACCTGGGCAGCCATCAGACCAAAACGCTCACCGTGGGCGATGCCACCGCCATTCTGCAGCAGGTGCGGCTGGTCAAGAGCGTATCGCCGCAAGTGGATGGCTCGGTGCAGATCGTATACGGCAACCAGAACTGGAGCACGATATACCGGGGGGAGGGGCCGGACTACTTCGAGATCAAGCGCTGGACGGTGCGGACGGGCGTGCCCTTCACGGAAGAGGACGTGCGGCGCGGGGCCGACGTGTGCGTAATCGGCGAGACCGTGCGCCAGCAGCTGTTCGGCGGGGAGGAGCCGCTGGGCAAGGTGATCCGGGTGAGCGATGTTCCCTGCAAGGTGATTGGCACGCTGGCACCGAAAGGGCAATCGTGGTTCGGGCAGGACCAGGACGACACCATCATCATGCCTTACACCACGGTGCAGAAGAAAATCGCGGGCATCACCTGGCTGAAGGACATCATGTGCTCGGCGATATCGCCGGCGGCAGTGAAGCAGGCGACGCAGCAGGCGGTCATTCTTCTGCGGGAGCGGCACCACATCAAACCGGGCGAGGAAGACGACTTCAACATCCGCAGCCCGGAAGACGTGATCCAGGCGCAACTGGCGGCCAGCCGGGTGCTCACCGCGCTGCTGGTGAGCATAGCTTCCGTGGCGCTCTTCGTGGGCGGGATCGGGATCATGAACGTGATGCTGGTTTCGGTGACGGAGCGCACGCGTGAAATCGGAGTGCGGATGGCGGTGGGCGCGACCGAGGCGGACATCCAAATGCATTTTCTGAGCGAAGCGCTGATGCTGAGCCTGGTGGGCGGCGCCATGGGCGTGCTGCTGGGCGCGGCGGGCTCGGTGGGAATCACGCAGATGCTGGGCTGGCCGGTGCAGCTTTCCCTGCAGGCGGTGGTGATTGCCAGCGTATTTGCGGCGGCGGTGGGCGTGTTTTTCGGGTACTATCCGGCGCGCAAGGCGGCGCGGATGGATCCCATCGAGGCGCTGCGGTACGAGTAGCGGCCGGTCACAATGGCCCTGGAGATCAGCTCCGGAGGGGCGTGGTGGTGCGCGCGAGATCCCTCGGGCCTAAAGGCCCTCGGGATGACGCCTTGGTGTAAATGGGCAGTTGGCCGCCTGCTCCCTCGTCTTAGGTCGCGAGTTCCCGGGTAACGATGGGGTCGGCAGCCAGGGCCGCTTCTTCCGGCTGCGCGCTGAGCAGGGGCCAGCCCTTGCGCAACACGTATTCCAGCCAGGCGCCGGCGGCTTGCGAAGTGATGATGGCCATGAGCACCAGGGTGGTGAAAAAGGCGCCATTGATGATGCCGGCATCGTAGGCCACGCTGGCCAGCACGATACCGGGGCCGCCGCGGGCGTTAAGGGCGACTGCCAGATTGATGACATCCAGGCCGCGGAAGCGCGCCAGGCGCGCTCCCATTCCCGCCGAAATCAATTTCACCACGCAGCCGCCCACCACAAACAGGGCCAGCATGGAGAAGGAGAAATCCTTGCCCAGGTCCAGACGGTAGCCGACGATGGCGAAATAGATGGGGATAAAGACGGCAAAGGAAACGCGCCCCAGAGAGGCGAGCGCGTCGGCGGGAAGAAGTTGATCCGCACCCACGGCAAAGCCGGCCAGGAAAGCGGCGAAGACCAGGCTGACGTCAAACGCCGAGGCGACAGAGGAGAAAAGAAAAAGCACGACCACGAGGTAGCCCGCTGGAGAAGCGGAGCAAAGCACATTCCAACGTGCGGTGTTGATGCGGCGCAAAAGGCGGGGCATGAACACCAGGCCGACCACGAAGAACACCAGGGTGGCGGCCACGTGATTGACGATCTCGCGCTGCGGGATGACGCCAGACTTGGCCAGCGCGGTGGCGATGCCCAGCACCGCCCACAGAACGATGTCCTCCAGCACGGCCACGCCCAGCACCAGGCGGGAGAAGCGTGTGTGCAGGATTCTGAGGTCGTAAAAAATCCGCGAGATGACCGGGATAGAAGTCACGGCGATAGCGATGCCGATCACCAGCACCAGCGAACTGTGCTGGCGCGCCGGGCCCATCAGCCACTCCATAGGCAGCCAGGGGGCGGCCAGCAAGCCCAAAATGAAGGGAAGACCAGTGCCCACGCCCGCCAGCCAGCCGGTTTCCTTGCGGTCGCCGCGGCCAAATAAGTTGCGGGTTTCCGCGCCGGAATGAAACATGAGCAGCAGCAGGCCCAGGTTGTAGAGAAACAACAGCACGACGGGGAACTTGGAGCCAGCGCCGGCGGTGAATATGGCGGCGCTAAAATGGGGCGCGAAATGGCCGAGTACGGAAGGCCCGATCAGGATTCCGGCGACAATTTCACCAACCACGCGTGGCTGGCGCAGACGCTGGAAGATGTAGCCAAAAAGATGAGCGGTGGCGAGGATGAGCAGTAGAACTAGGGTGAACGATCCGAATTCAGCGCTGGTCATGAGCGGCCCGAAACGAATTGGATGGGGCGGTGGGGAGGGGAGTTGCCGGATGGAAAGACCAGTCACAGCGTGGCCACGGCAATCATCAAAATGGCGAATTCGTAACCATGAAAAATAAGGGTAACGTCGAAACAGTTACATGGTTAGCGGCGGGAGTGGTGGCGCAAGTGGCGTGATTTCAGCGGCAAGGAGAACGGCAGGGGACGTGCATGGAAGAGGGCAGGATGGCAACCACAGGACAAACTTTCACAGTGCACGCCTACCCGGTCGGGGACGAGACTGTAGTGCGGCGCAACGGGGTTTTGTACGGCAGTTACCCTAACCAGCGGCTGGAGCCGAGAGGACTGGCGGTGCTGCCCGTAGTTGTGCGGGCAGAGTCACAGGAAAGTGTAGGGCTGTTGCGCGACATCAGCCAGACCGGAATGTTTTTTTATTGCAGCCTGAGCCCGGCGGTGGGCAGCCACGTCGAGGTGGTGATACGGCCATCAGTGGCGGATGCAAATGTGGCGGTGCGTTGCCGGTGCCGAGTGGTGCGGATCGAGTCGAGGCTGCCGGGCGCGGCGACGGGAGTGGCGGTGGCCATCGAGGAATACCTGGGGGAAGGGGCGCAAGCGGAATGCGCCGTAGCGGACAGCACGGTGATGAGTTAACACCCAGTATCTGGTAGCCGGTTCGCGGGCGAGGGCGCCCGCGCCACAAAGAGCAAGAGATTGATTGGCGGGCGGGCCGCCCATTTTCCTGAAAGACCAGAGTCGGAAGCCAGCCGAGCTGGCGCTCGGCCGGACAGGCGAGGGCGCCTGTCCCCACACGGGTCGCGAGGGCGCCCGCGCCACAAAGAGCAAGAGATTGATTGGCGGTTGGGCCGCCCATTTTCCTGAAAGACAGAGTCGGAAGTCAGCCGAGCTGGCGCTCGGCCGGACAGGCGAGGGCGCCTGTCCCCACACAGGTCGCGAGGGCGCCCGCGCCACAAAGAGCAAGAGATTGATTGGCGGTTGGGCCGCCCATTTTCCTGA
>DATGGJ010000421.1:0-7073 GCA_035308585.1 Terriglobales bacterium | reverse complement strand
AACCGCCTCCACCGGCCAAAATGCTGACCGCTAATTGTTAATTGCTGCCCGTCACAATGGTATATTCCCATGCTTCTTGGGCGGGTTCTTGTCGCGCTTTGTGTCCAGCATCTCCAGCGCCTGGATCAGCTTTTTACGGGTGTCGCGTGGCCGGATCACGGCATCCACAAACCCGCGTTCGGCGGCTACGTACGGATTGGCGAAGCGGTCGCGGAACTCCTCGATCTTCTCCTGCCGCAGCTGCTCGCGGTTGGCAGCCTTTTCCAGGTCGCGTTTGTAAACGATGTCCACCGCGCCCTCCGGCCCCATGACCGCAATCTCGGCCGTGGGCCAGGCGTAGTTCACGTCGGTACGGATGTGCTTGGAAGCCATCACGCAATACGCACCGCCATACGCCTTGCGCGTAATCACCGTAACCTTGGGCACGGTGGCCTCGGCGAAGGCAAACAGCAGCTTGGCCCCGTGCTTGATAATGCCGCCATACTCCTGGTTTGTCCCAGGCAGGAACCCGGGTACATCCTCAAACGTGACCAGGGGGATGTTAAAGCAGTCGCAGAAACGCACAAACCTCGCGCCCTTCACGGAAGCGTTAATGTCCAGCGTCCCCGCCAGGAACGCCGGCTGGTTGGCCACGATGCCCACGGAGCGCCCGTTCAGGCGGGCGAATCCCACCACGATGTTCTTGGCGTAATGCTCGTGCACTTCGAAAAAGTCGCCATCGTCCACCACCGCCGTGATCGCGTCCTTGATGTCGTAGGGCTGGTTCGATTCCGCCGGCACCAGCGTGTCCAGCCGCTCCTCCGCGCGGTCAGCGGGATCGGTGCTGGCCCGCCGCGGCGCTTCATCCAAATTGTTCGATGGAACGAAGCTGAGCAGTTCGCGCACCATGGAGAGGCACTCGGCATCATCGTGCGCCAGAAAATGCGCCACTCCGGAGGTCTCGTTGTGCGTCATGGCCCCACCCAGCTGGTCTTTGCTCACCTCCTCGTGCGTGACCAGCTTGATTACGTCCGGCCCGGTGATAAACATGTAAGAAGTCTTGTCCACCATGACCACAAAATCGGTGATGGCGGGCGAGTACACCGCGCCCCCGGCACAGGGCCCCATGATGGCGGAAATCTGCGGCACCACACCGCTATACAGCGTGTTGCGCAGGAAAATATCGGCGTAGCCGGCCAGCGACATCACTCCTTCCTGAATGCGCGCCCCGCCGGAATCGTTCAGCCCGATCACGGGTGCCCCCACCCGCGCCGCCAGGTCCATGATCTTCACAATTTTTCCTGCATTGGCCTCGGAAAGCGAGCCCCCAAACACAGTGAAATCCTGCGCGAAGACGAACACCAGCCGCCCTTCGATGCGCCCGTACCCGGTGATGAAGCCGTCGCCGTAGTATTTCTGCTCCTGCATGCCGAAGTCGGCGCAGCGGTGGGTTACCAGCTTGTCGGTTTCTTCGAAGGTGCCCTCGTCGAGCAGGAACTCGATGCGCTCCCGCGCCGACATTTTGCCTTCCTTGTGCTGCTTCTCCCGGCGTGCCTTGCCCCCGCCCTCTTCCGCCAGGCCGTCGCGCTTCTTCAGTTCTGCCAGTTTCTCTTCCAGCTTCATAGCGGGGATTATATCGAGAGCGGCAGCTCTGGCGGGCCAGCAATTAGGGGTTGGCCATTCTCACACCGCATTGCCGTGTTCCGGGAACCACGCCTGATCGGTTAGGACCTGACGCAGCCGGCTGAAAGCTGATTGCTGAGTGCTGGCTTTGGTGCGTTATCATGCAGCTTGCAGGAGGCAACGTGCAACGCCGGCAGAATCCCCTGGTTGTGCTGATGGCTGTTTTTCTTTTCAGCTGGGTGTGCGCCGCCCAGAACACTTCGTCCCCATCGCAGAACAATTCCGCCAGCGGAGAGAAGAACGCCTCCTCCAATCCCGCGGAGAAGGTGCCGGAAATAAGCGGCAACCTGGGTGGCTGTTCGGTGGAGGTCCGCGTGATTGACTCGGCGGGCAAACCGGTTTACGCAGCGCAGGTCTCGGTGCACATTCGTTACGGCTTTGGCGGATTTCACCGGCTCGACCTGCAGATCGGCACCAACCCGGACGGACTCGCGCGTTTTGTCGGCCTCACCGAGCGCGCTCGCATGCCGCTCTCCTTCTACGCCGATTATCACGGACGTGAAACCGTGGTCCCGGTGGACCTCAGGCAGAACTGTCACCAGAAACAGGACGCCGCTATCCCCGATAAGCCCTCCCCGCCACCGCAGGAATAGCCAACGCAGTCATCGGGCAGTATTCACCCTGCAGTCGAAGCACGAATCAAAGTTTTGGATTGGAGTCGGAAGGGGGCGCAATTAGCCTTTTCACCGGCGACTGACCACTGGACTTTATCTTCCCGCCAAATATGCGCCCGTCACATATCCAATGGTGCTGCCCACCAGAATGTCGGAGGGATAGTGCTTCTTGGCAGGTAAGCGCGCCAGGCTCACCGCCGTGGCGGCAGCGTAAGCCCCCCACTTTACCCACCTGTTGTGCGGATAACGATGCGCCAGTACGCTGGCAAAGGCCCAGCTCGCCGCTGAGTGGCCCGAAGGGAAAGACTTTCCGCCATCCCAAAACTCGGCGGAGCTATGCGCCGCGTATGGGTATTGCCGGTTGGCGGCAATTTTGAACACCTCGTTAATGCCGGCAGCGGCCCCGGCGGCCTCCAACGCAGTGAAGCCATTTTCACGCAGGCCCTCATGGGAATGAACGCAGCCGTCCGCCCACATCAGACCCGCAGCTCCCAGTTCCACCCCCAAACCCACATTCGACCATGTACTGAGCGTGGTCTGGCGGTTGAGGGACTGGTTGTGTGTGGCTACCGGCTGATCCAATTCAGCGATGAAAATCCCCGTGGTGGCGGCTATGGGGAGCTCCCACTTCAGATTTCGCGGTCGAATAGCGTTGTGCGGAGCTGCCGCCAACCCATGCCCCAGCGCCGCCGCATCGTCATGAAGCTGTGTCCCCGTGGCCGACAAACAACGTTGTTGAGCAGCGTCGCTTTGCGCCTGGCCGGCACACTGCAGGCTCCAGCCCATCAACAGCAGCATGAAAATGCGCAAACCCGCTGGACAGTGGCGGCTCACTTAACCCCCCATGTGTTTGGTGCCCGGAACACTGGCCGGGATGGTTCTTGGATGCAATTCTGCGGCATTGCGGAACAGGCGCTATGCTGAATTTTAGGCCGCCAGGTGGGGGGATGGAACAGCGCCTTCTGTCTCGACCGGGCGAAACTGTCTGCCATGGCGCCACCACCCCAGAGTCCGCAGGGCGACAAAACCGGTCCACAGCAGTACGGGAATGAGCAGGGCCCCGGGGATCATGGCGATGTTCCAGAACACGATCAACGCGGCCAGGGTGACCACTTCTTCTGCCAGGACGGCCCCGAATGCGGCGCCCGGACGCGCCATGCGGAAGAATAGGCCCGACCACAGTACGTTGAGTCCCAGCATGACAAAATAGAGAATCATGCCCAGGCGGACCCAGGGCGCACCCCATTCCGGACCGCTCAGCCAAACCAGCCAGGCCGCCGCTCCCATGAGCAGATGGGCGCAACTCCAGAGCCAGCCATAGGCGGGCGGCGGTGGCACCTTTTCCGGGCGATTGCAGGCCTGGTACCAGCTCTCAACCCTTTGCCGGGCCAGAACCGTGGCCAACCCGGCGCTCAGGAACGAGAGCCCCATCAGGGCGGTCAGAGCAGCAAAGTGATAAATGTTCATCCTGCTAAGTTCGATTCCGCCGCCGCGGTTTTCGATGGCTGCTCCGGCTCAGGCTTACTGGGTTGCCAGAGGCGCGGAGACGTGTTCATGGACAATCAGCCACTCCGACCCGTTGGTTTGCCATATCACCGTCCAGCGAAAGTCGCCCTCGCTCTTGCTCCCGTTCTTCATCACATCCACGTGATGGACAGTGGCCGTGCCCCACGCCAGGCTCCCATGGCGGTGTATTTGAGCGTCATCATTGACTGTGGCCTTCAGCGACTGGAAACCGGAGATTACCCCCACTACACCCTTCTCGTATTCCGCCCAGCTGTTGTATTTCAGCGGAGCGATGTCATAGAACACGTGCGGGCCCTTAGCATAGTACTTGGCAACGTTGGCAGGATTGCCCGAACTCCACCCCGCCCAGATGGCGTCCATGAGCGCCTTATCGGGCGCTTTGGCGCCCGCTGCCGAATTGGCGGTGGCCTTCGTCTTCATGCCTGCGTGTTGCCGGCTGAAGGCTGGTACGATCAAAGCTAATGTCACCAGAACAGTAACGAGTGCCGAACTGCGCATGGCAGTCCTCCTGATTTGGAAATGTTTAGGGCCGTAGGCGGCGCGGATTGTCGCACGTTTTCCCTTTTCGTACCACTACCCCCTTTAAAGGTCTCAAGGCCTCGGCGGGCGGTGCTTCAGCGACTCAAGTCTCTGAGACTTGAAATCTGCGAAACCTTGAAACCTCTGGGAGGAGTTTCCCGCCTGCCCGGCCATTAGCTCCAACTGGCAACTGGGAACCGAGAACTGGAAACTGCTGTTTGACGCTTTTCCTCGGCAAACGCTAAAATAACTAGGTTTGCCTGTATCTGCCGCCCCGTTCTGGGACGGGCCGCTGCCCGCAGGCTGGCAGCGCGGAACACAGCAAGCAAAAATTGCGCCTTTCCCATGCGCCGGTAGTGCGCCTGGGAGTCCAAAACCGAGAGAGGCATCATGTACGCAGTCATTCGTGCCGGGGGAAAGCAGTACCGAGTGGCGCCCGGCGATGTAATCCGGGTGGAAAAGTTGGCCGACGGGCAGCGCCGGGACGACAACGTCCAGTTCTCCGAGGTGTTGCTGGTGTCTGGAGCCGAGGGTGAAGCCAACCGGCCCCAATCGGAAGCCAGCGTCACCGGCCGTGTGCTCGGTGATGGCCGTGGCGACAAGGTGCTGGTGTTCCACTACAAGCGCAAAAAGCAGTACAAGAAGATGTTTGGTCATCGCCAGCCTTACACCGCCGTGCGCATTACGGAGATTGCCTTCGACGGCCAGCGCTTTACCGCCCCGGAAGAACCGGAGCGCAAGCCCAAGCCGAAAAAAGCGGCGCGGCAGTCTCCGCCTGAGACCGGCGAGGCAGCCGAAAACGCGCATCCCCAGGCAAAAGCAGCAAGCTCGGCGAAAAAAGCCAAAGGCAAGAAGAGTGTCGCGCCGAAAGCGAAAGCCTCTGCCGCGCGTAAAAAGAAGAAGTAGTCAGAACCCAGTATTCAGCCGACAGCCAGGGATTACTGGCTGGAAGCTAATCAGCTAGGAGCTGGAGGCTTTTATGGCCCACAAAAAGGGATTAGGCAGTTCACGTAATGGCCGCGATTCGAATTCGCAGCGGCTGGGATTCAAAGCTTTCGGCGGCCAGGTGGTCCCCGGCGGCACCATCATCGTGCGCCAGCGGGGCACGCGCGTAAAGCCTGGCCTGAACGTCGGCCGGGGCAAGGACGACACCCTGTTCGCCAAGGTCAGCGGCCGCCTCAAGTTTGTGGACAAAGGCTCCATGGGCAAGTTCGTCATGGTCGAACCCGTCCCTGAGTCCTGATTCGAGCGCCGAGACGCAGAGTACGCCGAGAGATTTGAATTCAACTCGATTTGGTTCAGGCCTCGTGCTTTTTCGGGGCCCTTTTTATTTTCAGCAACGATTTTTTGAATCTGTTTTCTCCGCGCCCTCGGCCGTAGATTTTCAACATGTTCATTGACGAAGCCAAAATTCGCGTCAACGCCGGCGACGGCGGCAACGGCTGCATGGCCTTCCGCCGGGAGAAGTTTGTGCCTCGCGGCGGCCCCTCAGGGGGCGACGGCGGCAACGGCGGCGACGTGGTCATGGAATCCAGCGAGCGCCACAATACCTTGGTCCACTTCCGCTTCAACCCCGAGTACAAGGCGGAGCGCGGCCGCCACGGCGAAGGCTCCAACCGCAAGGGGCACGACGGCGCTGACGTGGTGCTGAAGGTGCCGGTGGGCACCATCGTCTATGACGACGAAACCGGCGAGCGCCTGCACGATTTCTCCCAGCCTGATGAGCGCGTAGTCATTGCCCGCGGCGGGCGCGGTGGGCGCGGGAACGCCCGCTTCGCCACCTCTACCCATCAGGCGCCGCGCGAGTGCGAGCCCGGCCGCCCCGGTGAGGAGCGCGCCTACCGCCTGGAACTCAAGCTGCTCGCCGATGTCGGCCTGGTCGGCTACCCCAACGTTGGCAAGTCCACGCTGATTTCGCGCATCTCTGCGGCTCGTCCCAAGATTGCCGATTACCCCTTCACCACTCTGCAGCCCAACCTGGGCGTAGTTGCGGTCGGCCAGCCCGGCGACCCCGACCAGGTCAGCTTCGTGGTGGCTGACATTCCCGGGCTAATCGAAGGCGCCCACACCGGCGCCGGCCTGGGTACGCAGTTCCTGCGCCACATTGAACGCACCCGGCTCCTGGTGCACCTGGTAGACGTCTCCGATTCCAGCGGCCGCTCCGACCCGCTGCACGACGTGGAAGTCATTACGGGCGAGCTGAAGAGCTTTGGCGCCCATCTGGAGGACAAGCCCATGCTGCTGGCGGCCTCCAAAATGGACATCGCCAACAAGGAAAAGCTGGCAAAACTGCGCCGCTATGCCAAAAAGCACGGTTTGGAGCTCTACCCCATTTCCGCCGCCACCGGCGAAGGCATCGAGGCCCTCAAACTGGCCATGTCCCGACGCCTGGAGGAACTGCGCCAGCTGGAGGCGGAAGTTGAGGCGCCTGGCGGGCGTCTGAGCCCGCTGCCCAAATCCTGAGCATAGCGAAGGACCCCAGGCCGGTAGAGTAGATAGGTGGGTATTTGTTGCGTGGGCGCCCTCGCACGCGAATGCTCTTCGCAGGAGGGCGTCATCCTGAGAGGCACAGCCGCGAAGGATCTCGCGCGGAGGCAACCAAAGCTTGCTGTACAAGCACCCCCTTGCAACCTTTCCCAATTAACGCGAAACTACTGCTGGGAACCAAACGGAGTTCATGAATATCGCCCTGTTCGGCGGTACCTTCGATCCCGTGCACAAAGGTCACCTCGCGCTGGCCCAGGCGGCTCA
>DATGGJ010000420.1:0-2239 GCA_035308585.1 Terriglobales bacterium | reverse complement strand
CTCGAAACGGGTGCCGTCGGCAGCCAGGGCGTCAATGTTAGGGGTGCGCGCCTGGCGGTCGCCATAGCAGCCCAGGTGGTCGGGCCGCAGGGTGTCAATAGTAACCAGCAGCAGGTTGTAAGGCGCGGCCGGGTGCGGTTTGGGCGCCGCCGCCGCCCCAGCGGCAAAGATCAGGCAGAATGCTGACAAGCGGAGAACGCGGGACACACCTGTAACCTGGCAGAGAATATGGGCAGGATATCAAAGCCCGCTGGCCAGGCAAAGAGCGGCCGCCGATTACGGCTCCCGTGTGGCCTGGCTGCCGAACGCATCCACTTGACCGCAATCCTGTGCTCCGCCGCACTTGGGACAGACAATTTTCTGGTTGTGCGCGGCCATTTGTTTCAGGAATGCGGAAAACGTCGTCCCACAACGCGGGCACACAACGTCCACTTTCTCGTTCGCCACGTCCATAAACAAGCAGTATATCCCTCCGTTTCGGGCTCTGCCCGACGCCGGCTTTACCGCATACGAAAATTTTACATGTGGCCACGACGACAAAGGCGGGAATACTCATAAAATGGAGTGCAACAATTGCTGTTGCCGGACGTATGTCTTATAGGCGGCAAGGACCGGTATGCTAGCCGGCCGGGGCTCCTGCAAACGTAAACGAGGCGAGTGAGGATGGCAGTACGCACGGGCTCGACAGCCCCCGATCTGTCGGCGTTGAGAATTGACGAAGGTTCACGCAGTCAGCATCGCGGCCCGCAATGGCCGCGCTGGGTGGCAGCAGCGCTGGGCTTGCTTCTGCTGGTCTCGGCCGGAGTGTACGCCGTCCGCGGCAAAACTCCGGTGGTAGAGCTGGCAGCGGCGCAGGCCCCAGGCAGCGGCGGGCAGGTGGCGCTGCTCAATGCCAGCGGCTATGTGACGCCGCGGCGGCGGGCCACGATTGCCGCCAAAATCACGGCCCGCGTCACCCAGATGTATGCCGACGAAGGCATGCACGTGAAGGAAGGGCAAATACTGGCCCTACTCGACGACTCCGACTACCGCGTGCGCCTGAACTCCGCCAAGGCTGATCGTGACGCCACTGCCGCCCAGTTGCAGGACCTGCAGGTACAACTGGCCAACGCGGAAATCGAACTGCGCCGCACCCAGCAATTGACCAGGCAGGGCGTCAGCAGCCCGGAAGCATTAGACAACGCGCGCACCGCCGCTGACAGTCTGCGCGCGAAAATTGCCATGACCAGGGAACAGATCCAGGCTTCCGACGCCAGGATTCGCGTCGCCCAGCAGGATTTGGATAACTGCACCGTCCGCGCCCCCTTCGCCGGCATTGTGGTTTCCAAGGACGCGCAGGTGGGCGAAATGGTTTCGCCCAATTCTGCCGGCGGCGGCTTCACCCGCACCGGCATTGCCACCATCGTGGACATGAAGTCCCTGGAAGTTGAAGTGGACGTCAATGAGTCCTATATCGCCCGCGTGCGCCCAGGGATGCCGGTCACATCGGTGCTCGATGCCTACCCTAACTGGCAGATCCCGTCCAAGGTGCGCACCATCATTCCAACGGCGGACCGGCAGAAAGCTACCGTCAAAGTTCGCATTGCCTTCGACCAGCTTGACCCGCGCATCCTGCCGGACATGGGGGTGAAGGTCACTTTCCTGGGCAATGAAGGCAGGGCGGCCAAATCCGAAGGCGTAAAGGCGCTGGTGCCGCAAACCGCGCTGCGTAACGAAAACGGCAGCCAGGCGGTTTACCTCTATAAGGAAGGGCATGTGGAGCGGCGTGCCGTTGGCGTGGGCGAAACCCGCGGCAGCGATACGGAGATAACCGCCGGCCTGGCGCCCGGCGACCAGGTGGTGGTGAGCGGCTTTGAAGGCCTGCGCGACGGCCAGCGGGTGGAAATCAGGAGGTAAAGAAATTCATGGTCAGGGTAGACGGCAACGGCGACGGCAGCAGCCTGGTGCGGGTGCGCGGCCTGGACAAAAAGTACCAGCGCGGAAGCGAGGAAATCCACGTCCTGCAGGGCCTGAACCTGGACGTGGACAAGGGAGACTTCGTGGCCTTCATGGGCCCCAGCGGTTCAGGCAAGACCACGCTGCTCAACCTGCTCGGCGGCCTGGACCTGCCCACCCGGGGCACCATTACGGTGGCGGGCGACGAGATCACGCACCTGTCCGCCGGCAAGCTCACCTCCTGGCGGGCGCGGCACGTGGGTTTCATCTTCCAGATGTACAACCTGATTCCGGTGCTGACCGC
>DATGGJ010000419.1:0-4186 GCA_035308585.1 Terriglobales bacterium | reverse complement strand
CGGCGCGGGAATTCACCCGCTCGGTCCACGGCTTGTACCAGCAGGTGGGACCGCAGGGAATGATGGCCCGAGTAGCGCGTCCGCGCCGGTTGTTCTCCTCGATTACATCCACCAGTTCCCGCGCCATCAATTCGCCCATTTGGCGGGAATCGCGGACCAGGCGAAAGGGCACACGCAGGGCCGGGTGTTGCGGCAGTTCGCGGCCGGCAATGCTGCACCATTTGTAAAGTTGCTTGCGGTCAATTCCCGCCATGCCGCCTCGCGATTATTAAAACCATTTACTCTGGGATATCAGCGGCGGGCTGTCAAGCGGCATTTAAGCCTGGGGGCGCCGCGGCGGAGCCGTGGACTGGCGCACCACCAGGCGGGGCACCACCCGGCGGTGCAGGGGTTTCACGTTCTCGTTGCTGTTGCGAGCGTGGATTAGGTCGCGGATGATCTCGGCCCCGATTGAGCCCTGCATCTCCAGATGCTGGTGCACCGTGGTAAGGGGCGGATTGTAAAACGCGGCGCCGGGGATGTCGTCAAAACCGACCACGGAAACGTCATCCGGCACCCTGCGGCCGGCCTTGGTCAGGCAGCCGATGGCGGCGAACGCCGTCAAATCGTCAAACGTGACCAGCGCAGTGAAAGGGCGCGCGCGATTCAGCAATTCCTGGGTCAATTCCACGCCCACGGGATAGCTGGAATTTCCTCCCTGGATTTCCACCACCAGCCTGGAATCTATTTTCAGCGCCGCCTGGCGGGCAAACTCGCAGAAGCCCTTCCAGCGCGGGGCGCTGTCCGCCAGGGCCTTGGGCCCCCGGATG
Source organism: Terriglobales bacterium (assembly GCA_035308585.1). GTDB lineage: Bacteria > Acidobacteriota > Terriglobia > Terriglobales > Acidobacteriaceae > JAICWP01. Next base: position 3,377 of record DATGGJ010000419.1, on the reverse strand, counting down.
AACGCAATCTTGCGGTGGCCCAGTTTGTGCAGGTACTCCAGGGCCGCGAAGGTGCCGGCCTCGTTGTCCACCACCACGGAACTGAGGGAAAGTTCCCCCAGTTGGCGTCCAATTACCACCGTGGGCACCTCGCGATGGGCGAAATCCTGCAGCAGGTCGCTCTCCAGATACAGCGGGTTGGCGATGGCGATCACCCCTTCCACCCGGCGTTCCAGCAGCAGTTCCACGCAGCGCTGGAAGCGCGCCCGCTTGTTCTGAATATCGGTCAAGATGGGCAGATACCCGGAGTGATAGAGCGAGTCCTCGATGCCGCGCAAAATCTGGGTGCAATAGGGATCGGTGATGTCGAAAACCACCACGCCGAGAGTCTGGCTGCGATTGCTGCGCAGCGAGCGGGCAAAAAGATTGGGACGGTAACCAAGTTCCTTGGCGGCGCGCTTGACGCGATTGCGGGTGGCCGGCGGGATGTGGCGGGCCAGCGGCGCATCGTTGAGCACCATGGAAACGGTGGTCACAGAGACGCCGCTTTTTCCGGCTACATCCCTTATGGTCACCGCCGAGGTTCTGGTTACGGGCATAGTGCTTGGTTTTTGCCGCCGGCGCGGGCCGAAGTGTAGCACAGTGAGCACCCGGATCAGGCCAGCCCGCTGTGGCAAATTGACAAGCGTTCCAGCAGACGATAGATTGGCTGCGCACTGCATACTACATCGTTTTAATAGCCGGTGTCTGTGAGCGCCAAAAAACTTCGGCTCAACCGTATTTTTCACGGCCGCCCGCGCGGCATCCTGGTCGTGGCCTTCGATCACCCCCTGGTGCTCGGTCCTATTCCGGGAACGGAAGATGCGGCCAGCCAGATTCGCCGCTTCCTCAGGGCGGGGTGTGACGGCATTCTGCTCAGCCCGGGACTCCTGCGGCACTGCGCCGACGCCCTCCTGGCACCCGCCATGCCCGGCCTCATCGCCCGCATTGACTGGTCCACCATCTGGGGTGCGCCGGAGACCATAGCCGCCAAACAGGCCCGCAGCCGGCTGCTGGCGCGGCCGGAGGAGGCCCTGCGCCTGGGAGCCGACGCGGTGATCACCTACCTGGTGGTGGGCACAGGCGATTCCGAATTTGAAGCCGAAGAAATCGCCCGCACCGCCGAGGTGGCGCGAGAGTGCGAGACGCTGGGCATGCCGCTGATCGTGGAGTCGCTGGCTCGAGGCCCCAAGGTGCAGGATTATCGAGATTCGAAATGGATCAAGTATCACACCCGCCTCGCGGCGGAACTGGGCGCCGATGTGATCAAAACCGATTACGCCGGCAATGTCGCTTCCATGGCCGGGGTAGTCAAGGAGTGTCCCATCCCCATTTTGGTGCTGGGCGGCAGCCGGGCCGGCTCCGACGAGGAGGCGTTGCAGACCGTGGGTGAGATCGGGCAGTCCGGAGCCGCTGGAGTTTTCTTCGGGCGCAACGTGTTTCAGGCGGCGGACATGGATGGTTTTCTGGCCAGGGCCCGCTCCGCGCTGGCGGGCGGGGAGGGACAACGCCCGGCGGCATCAGCTTCGCCAGGTTAATCGCGCCATGAGCATTTTGGCGGTGGATGTCGGATCAAGCCGGTGCAAAGCTGTCGTGTTTTCGTCATCGGGCGAAATCCTGGCGCAAAGTGCCCGCCAATACACTCCGCAATTTCCCCAGCCTGGATTCGCCGAAGTTTCCCCGCTGCTTTTCTGGGATGCCCTGCGGGCCACCGCGCAGGGAGCGGTTCGCGGCGGCCATCGTGATCCGGTACGGGCAGTGTGCATTTCCTCGCACGCCGAAACTTTCGTGCCGGTGGACGGCAAGTGCCGGCCCCTGGGCCCGGCGATTTTGAACATGGACAGCCGCGCGGCTGCCGAATCGGACTGGTGCGAAAAGGAATTCGGCCGGCGCCGCCTTTTTGAAATCACCGGGCTCATCGTGCATCCGATGTACCCCATTCCAAAAATTCTGTGGCTGAAGCGGCATCGCCCGAGCGTGTTTGCCGAGGCTGAGCGTTTCCTGGGCGTCACCGATTTTCTGCTCACCCGCCTGGGCCTGCCGCCTTACATTGATTATTCCCTGGCTTCGCGCTTCTTGGCTTTTGATGTGCGCCGCGCCTGCTGGTCGGAGGAAATCCTCTCGGTCGCAGGCATTGCCGGCGAACGGTTGCCAGTTCCAGTTCCGGCCGGGACAATTGCGGGAAAGCTGACCAGCGAGGCGGCCGCGCAAATCGGAGTGCCCGCCGGGGCAGCAGTCGTGATTGGCGGCCACGACCAGCCCTGCGGCGCCCTGGGCGTGGGGGTGGTCAGACCGGGACGCGTCGCCGATTCCATGGGCACCTACGAATGCCTGCTGGCATCCGCGCCCCAGCCAAGCTTGTCGGACGCCGCGTTTTCCGCATCGCTGAATTCCTATCCCCATGTTGTTCCCGGGCAGTTTGTCACGCTGGCTTACTTTCCCGCAGGAATCATGGTGAAGTGGCTGCGCGATCTGCTCTGTGGCGCCGCCGACAACACGGAAAACAATGTGTCAGAAATGGAAGACTATGCCCGGCTGGAGTCGCATGCGACCACAGAACCCTCCGGCCTGTGCGTGCTTCCCCATTTGATCGGCACCTGCAATCCCGACTTCAACCCTAAGGCGCGGGGAACAATTTTTGGGCTTACTCCGGCGACCACACGCGGGCAGCTCTACCAGGCGGTGTTGGAGGGAATTGCCTGCGAACTGGCGCAGATGGCGGAAATACTTTCGCGCGCGGCAGGCGATTTCGCGGATGTGTACGCCAGCGGTGGAGGCACGCGCTCGCGGCTGGGTCTTCGGCTGCGGGCCGCCCTGAGCGGCCGCCGCTTTCACGTCATGCGCTGCCCGGAAGCGGTGTGCCTGGGTTCGGCCATACTCGCCGCCGTGGCTACCGGAACTTATTCCAGCTTCGCTGAGGCGATCGATGGACTGGTTCGCGAGGAGAGCGTGGTCGAGCCTGACCCGGCGCTGGCCGCCGCCTATGCGGATCAGGTGCGGCAATACCGGTCGTTATATCCGGCCCTGGCGCCGGTGCGTGAACATGCTGCTCACTTCGCCCAAGGAGGCGAACCGCAATGATTCAACCTGTCCTAGGCTTCATCGTTTATGGCGTGCACAAGGATGGTCTGAAAGATCCCATGGGTGTGCCGTTCATTGATTCCCACGTGGTCAAGAACGCCAAGGCGGCGCTCAAGAAAAGTGGAGTCAAACTGGTGGAGCACGATGTGGTGGTTGCCAGCAAGGAAGAGGCGCGCGCCGCCATGCGCAAGATGAGATTGGAGGACGAAATAGACGGCGTGGTGCTTTTCTCCGGCACCTGGGTGTGGGCGGCGCACCTGGCGGCCGCCTTGCGCGAT
>DATGGJ010000418.1:0-4819 GCA_035308585.1 Terriglobales bacterium | reverse complement strand
GCGAGGACGTGGCCGACCTGGGCGGCACCATCCTGGCCTATGAGGCCTGGCAGGCGGCCACCAAGAGCCAGAAGCTCGAAGACCGCGACGGGCTCACACCCGCGCAACGCTACTTTGTCGGCTTCGCCCAGTGGGATTGCTCCAATGAACGTCCGGAAAACCTGCGCCTGCGGGCCATGACCGACGAGCATTCGCCGGCGCAATACCGCATCAACGGCGTCGTGGTGAACATGCCGCAATTCCAACAGGCATTCCACTGCAAGGCAAACACGCCCCTGGTGCGCAAGGACCGCTGTGTGGTCTGGTAGGGAAGAAAACAAACCCACCCAGGCGGATAGAAACATCTAGCAACTACAAAACCTTGCACCACAAAGGGCACAAAGGTCACGAAGGATAGTTGAATTCCTTGGTGAGCCTTCGTGTCCTTTGTGGTGATGCCTTTCAGTATCTACAGCGATTAACGTTTCAGAATATGAACCGCGCCAGCAGATAAACCGTATTGTTGCCGCTGGCGTTGCGGCCGGCTCCGTCGTAGTTGGTGGCCAGACCGTTAAAGCTGGTATAGCCGGTGTACTGGATTCCCAGGTCGAGGTTCTGGATCGGCCACACTGAGAAGTTCACCGTGTACCCTCTGCTCTTTGGGTCACCGTTGGCGCTGCCCGTCACCGGGGCTGGGCCGAACAGAAGAGGATCCGCGGTGCCTGTGGTGGTGAACCAGCCGAACGCCGTGGAATAGCGGTTGCCGAAGTGGTACTCGGCGTTGGTATTGAAGGCGTTCAGATGGTGTTTGGCCACGGCCACGGCGCCTCCTGCCAGGCTGGCCACCAGGTCAGAGTTCTCCCGCACGTAGGTGCCGCGCCAGGAGAACACATCCTTCCCGATGGTGCGGTCGTACTGAAAATCAACCCCCGCGTCCGTGTACCTATCTTCCAGTCCGGTTATAGCGCCAGGGGTGGAACTCACGTGGATGCCATAGGTGCCGACTTCAAAATTGTTCTTCACCCCGTTTTGCTGCCAGGCTACGCGCCAATAGGGAGCGACACCGCGGATATTAAAGCCGAAATCCGCTCCCGTCGTGGGCTGAGAAGTATCGATGTGCGCGGAACGGTAGAGCGTGCCCGCAGCATACAGATGCTGGTCCCACATCGTGTAGCCGCCCAATCCGGCCACGTCCTGCCCCAGAGCGCCCTGGATGATGGGCGCGGCCGTGGGACTCGGAGCCACGTCGCTGGCTATGAACGGGAAACCCCAGGCCGGAGTAGAGTTCCACAAGCCCTCCACCGTGGGATTGTTGTTCAGCGTCAGCCCCAACACCCACTCCTTGCCTCCCAGTTTCCTCACCCGCGCATAGCGGATGTCGGTGTTATCCATGCTGAAGTGATCGCCCTGGGTGTCGTATGTGACCTGCAGAAAGCTGCCGATGTGGGTGGACCAGGCGCCGGCCAGGAACAACGATATGTCCTGGGGAAACTCGGCGTTGCCATTCTGCGTGCCGGGCTGCGGTTTATTGGTATTGGTAAATGAAGCTTCGAACCAGGCCGACAGAGGCAGCGTCCCCAACAGATCCAGACCCGAGTGCCGTTTGTCTTGCTCAGCGGTAATGCTGACGTTCTTCATTTTATCTATGTAGCCGTAGAGTTTGAACAGTCGCCCGGCAGGATTGAGTTCCGGCGGCGTGTAGTGGCAGCCGTTGCACGACAAGCCGGTCTGCCGCGCATAACTGGGAACCGCCATTGCCTTGGGCGCAAGAAAAAATGACAAGCACAGCGCGAACAGGCAAAGTGAGATGCTCTTGATCATTGACCTCTCCCTCTCTTGCAAGCCATGCGAATGAATGACCAGACTGCTGAATTTCTGCCGGCGCATTCTGCGCTCCTCTCGATGAAGTTGTATGAAGGCTAACGCTTTCCCCAAGCCCTGCTGTTTACTGAAACGAGACCCCGCGCCTCGCGTTGCGGATGTTGCGAGGATTGTCGCTTCACGACCTACATAAGGCTGTAATCCTTGTCACAGCCCGCTGTGACGTCCGTCACAAATGCAACTTTTCTGCATTCTTTCTCTGCCTCTGCGTCTCTGCGGTGAATAAAAAAAAGGCGCGGAGCTTGGTTTCCGCGCCTTTCCGTCTACCAGGAGGAAGGAACCGGTCTATTTGCCCAGAGTGAAATCAACCTTGGTGTTGCCCGCGATCTTCACCACTTGCGATGTGGTCTTGCCGTTGTGCCACACGAATGCCTTGTACTCTCCGTCCGGCACGTTCTGGATGAAGTAATCGCCCAGAATCTGGTCCGTCTGCGCGTAGTAGGGAGTGGGAGTCACTACGATGTAGGCCGACATCTCCGGGTGGATGTTGCACAGAATCGGCACCACTCCGGCATGCTCGAACTTGTAGCTGGCCTTCTGGCCGGTGGGAAACGTGCCCAGGTTGTGCTTCAGCTTCTTGTCCCCGCCAATGGAGGGCCAGTAGACGTTGTGCGCGCCCGCATCTTCGTTGTCAAACTCCACCGTCGCGCCCACCGGAACCACCAGCACGCTGGGGATGAACTTCATTCCCTTCTGGTCCATCTTGTACACCTGGGTGGGAGCAGGCGCGGGAGCGGTAGCCTGCACCGATTGCAGATAGACCACCGACTGACCTTGCGCGCCCTTCACACTGCCGCTGAGCGTTCCGGCGCTGGCCGCCAGGCTCAAAGCCAGCAAACTGATCATGGCGATAAGAAAATTCTTTTTCATGATTTCTGCCTTTCCTGTTTTCAGCCCTTTCCTGAGCTGAAGCTTGGGTTTTAATGCAGTCTCAGCATAAAAAAGACGTCACAGTGGGGATATGACTTAAATCACAGCCTAATGTGACGACCATCACAACCTGCCGCCAGGCTCCCCGCGGGTGCCGCCGGACCTATTGTTTCTTCAGGGTCCCCGCCCAGTTGGCAAAAGACCTTCAGCCGGCGCTCGGCCTTGCCCCAGCCGGAAGAGAAATCTTGGAGTTTCCTAATATTTCGCTCTGGCTTTGACAGGTAAGTACCTGCTCGGGTTACCATCTCTCATTCGTTGCTCGGGTTCGGAGCTCCGCTCTACCAGCGGGTTCCGGGTTATTCAGGCCGAACCTTGGAAAGGAGCCGTCTTGGGGCGTGGTATACGTGTCTTCGCAGGCTGGCTGTGCCTGCTGCTGGGAGGTGTGGCTTGCGGCCAGGTTTCGGTTGTCACCCAGCACAATGACCTTGGCCGTACCGGCCACAATCCCAACGAAACCCTTCTGACTACCTCCAACGTGAATGTGGTTCAGTTCGGGAAGCTTTTCGCCCGCACCGTGGATGGTTACATCTACGCCCAGCCCCTCTATGTGCCCAGCCTCACCCTGGGCGGCAGAACGCACAACGTGGTCTTTGTGGCCACCGAAAATAACAGCGTGTACGCCTTCAACGCCGATGATCCCAACGCCTCCACTCCGCTGTGGAAGGTGAACCTGGGCACGCCCGTGCCCAGTTCCGATATCTGCACGCCGTCGGTCACTGGATGCCCGTACCTCGACCTGATTCCCCAGATCGGCATCACGGCAACTCCTGTCATTGATACCAGTACTGGTACGTTGTATGTGGTCGCCAAGACCAAGAACACAAGCAACAGCACCTACCACTTCTTCCTGCACGCTCTCGACCTGCTGAGCGGCGCCGAGAGATTCGGCGGTCCCGCGGAAATTACGGCCGCAAACTTCGTCCCTCTAAATCACAACAACCGGCCCGGCCTGTTGCTGGTAAATGGCACTGTTTATGCCGCGTTCGGTTCGGTGGGCGACCTCCGCCCCTGGCACGGCTGGATTTTTGGATTCAACTCCTCCACTCTCCAGTTGACGGTTTCCTTCAACGCCACGCCCCAAGGCAGCGACGGAGGAATGTGGGGCGGCGGCGTGGGGTTGGCGGCGGATGCGGATAATGTCTATGCCGTCACCGGCAACGGCACTTTCGACGCTAACACCGGCGGCTCCGACTACGGCGACAGTGTGCTCAAGCTCAGCACTTCTTCCGGCTTGAGCGTCGCTGATTATTTCACTCCCGATAATCAGTCCTATCTCTTCAGCGTAGACGCGGACTTGGGTTCGGGCGGCCCGCTTCTGCTTCCCGGCACCAGCATGCTGGTGGTGGCCGGCAAAGACGGCATCCTCCGCCTCATCAACACCAGCAACATGGGGAGATTCAACTCCACCTTCAACGCCGATGTGCAGGAGTTTCAGGCCAGTTCTGGGCAGGTGCTGGGCGGCTTCGCCTATGCCAACAGCCCCTCTTTCGGACCCGCGGTCTATCTCTGGGGGCCGGGAAGCTACCTGACGGCATGGGAATTCAACGGCTCTACTTTTCAGACCACACCCGCTTCGCGGGGCAACATCAGCAACGTCGGGGGAGAGTCGCCCGCGGTTCCACTGTCCATTTCTTCCAACCAGGACCAGGCCGGAACCGGAATTGTCTGGGCGGTAAAGCCGTCCTCCGATCCCGTTCATCAGGTGGTGACCGGCACCCTCTATGCTTTCGATGCCAACAACCTGAGCACGGAACTGTGGGACAGCAAGCAGAATGCGGCGCGGGACGATGTGGGCAACTACGCCAAATTCAATCCTCCCACGGTGGCCAACGGCAAGGTGTATTTGGGCACCTTCTCCGGACAGTTGCTGGTGTACGGTTTGAATCCTCCCAACACCTCCGGCGTCACCTTCGTGCAGGTCAACGCGGCCACGCCGCAAAGCTCGACCGCCTCGGTTCCCGTGGCCTACCGTTCCTCGCAGACCGCCGGCGACCTCAACGTGGTGGTGGTGGGCTGGAATGATGCCACC
>DATGGJ010000417.1:0-6939 GCA_035308585.1 Terriglobales bacterium | reverse complement strand
GCCAGCTCTGCCACACCGTCATGGAGCCGGAGTACACCACTTACCTCAAGTCGCCGCATGCCCGCGTGGACTGCGTAGCCTGCCACGTGGGGCCGGGCGCCGGCTGGTATGTGCGCTCCAAGCTCTCAGGTTCCTACCAGGTGTATGCGGCCATCGCTCAGGTTTACCCGCGCCCCATCCCTACGCCGGTGGCCAACCTGCGCCCGGCGCAGCAAACCTGTGAACAATGTCATTGGCCGCGAATGTTCTATGGCGCCCAGCTCAAGGTGTTCACACACTATGCCCCCGACGAGAAGAACACCCCGCGCCAAATCCGCATGCTGCTCGATATCGGCGGCGCCGAGTCCCGTACCGGCATTCCTTCCGGCATTCACTGGCACATGAACATTGCCAACCAGATCACATACGTCTCCACCGATGCCGAGCGCCAGGTCATTCCCTGGGTGCAGAAGAAGGACGAATTTGGCCGTATCACCGTTTATGAATCCAAGTCCTCGAAGCTCACGCCGCAGCAGCTTGCCAGCGCCAGCAAGCGCCTGATGGATTGCGTGGACTGCCACGACCGGCCCAGCCACATCTTCCTGCCTCCTGACGAGGCGGTGGACAGCGCCCTATTCGCCAAACGTATGGATACCGCCTTGCCGTTTATCAAACAGCAGGCGGTGGAGGCGCTGACCAGGAAATACAGCAGCAAACCGGAAGCGCTGAAGAGCATCGCGGACACGCTGCGTGCCTTTTATTCCAGCAAGTATCCCCAGGTTTACAGCGCTCAGCACACGGCGGTGGAGGCCGCGGTCTCCGAGGTTCAGAACATTTACGCCGCCAACTTTTTTCCCTATATGAAGGTGGACTGGCGCACCCATCCCAATAACATAGGACATCTCTATTTTCCGGGATGCTTTCGCTGCCACGACGGACAGCACGTGAGCGCCGATGGCAAGATGATTCCCAACACCTGCAACACCTGCCATACCGTGCTGCAGCAGAACGAGAGCGGCGTGGCGATGATGGGCAATGTGGCCACGGTTGAGTTTAAGCACCCGGTGGATATCGGTGATCTGACCCAGGTCACCTGCAGCGACTGCCACACCGGCGGCACAGGTCCGTAAACCGAGGGAACTCCTCAGTTCCAACGGGTGTAATCTCTTGAAGTTTTGTCGTTGCGCTTAATTCCTTTACATTGAAGCAGGTGAAACCAACTTCTCTTGCGTCGCGAGCAGCAAAAATCGTTTCTTCGAGCAACAAATTTCCGGCGCCTGTGTTTATAGTGTGTTTTGCATTCCTGTGCTGGCAGCTGAGATGACAACTGGTTGGGGCGCCTTGAGTGCGCGCAAGCGGTCAACCAACTTCCTTATTTTCAATTACTTCTGCAAATCTTTAAGCATCTGTAAGCGCCTGGACGACATCAAATGCGGGGAATACAAAAGGGCTGCGCGGGCGGCACATGGCGGCGAAATAGCGGACAATTTAATGGGGAGGGTTCACTTGAGAAAGCTGAGCGTAGTTGCCATAGTCTTTGGCCTGTTCCTGATGGTGAGCACTGCTTATGGGCAGCAGTTTGACGTAGCTTTTGGATTGGGCGGCCTGTCGGCGCCTTCCAGCACCAGCGCCAATGCGGCTGGCACGTCCGTTTCCGAAGGCGGCGGCGTGTACCCTGTCTTCAGCGGCGATTTTCTGTTCCACAAAAATTTTGGATTGGGAGCTGAAGTCGCCTGGCGCGGGAGTCAGGCTACCTATGCCGGCATCGCTCCCTACCGCCCCATCTTCTACGATGTGGACGCGGTTTATTCGCCCACTTTTGGCAAAGTAGCTCCGGAACTGCTGGCGGGATTCGGGGCGGAGAGTCTGCGCTTCTACCAGCCCTACTTCAACTGCGGCTTTACCGGTTGCACCAACTACACCAGCAGCAACCACCTGATGGGTGTGGTGGGCGGGGGTCTGAAGTTCTACGTGTGGGGGCACATGTTCGTGCGTCCGGAAGTGCGGGCCTACCTGATCCGCAATAACGTGGAATTTGATACCAATCACGCCATCCGCTACGGCGCCTCGGTGGGCTACACCTTCGGCAGCTTCAATCCGTAGAGCCGGCATAAGGCCGGTACCTGGCCCGGAACTATCGTGCTAAGACAAACGTCAGCCGGACCTGATGGCAGGGCAGGTCCGGCTTTTCATATGCCTGTTGGCTCTTTTGCGCTATGCTTGCACACTGAGCCATGAAGTCAAAACTCCTTTTGCTGGCCGCCCTTCTCGCCTTCTTCCTTGGCCTGGCGGTGCTGATTGTTTCCTGGCAGGGGAATTCATCGGTTTCTGTAGCCTGGCCGGTCAGTGGAAGCACGGTGCAGGTGACCGGAAGCGCTAAAGGCTGGCAGGCGGTAATTGGCCTGGCTGGCCTGCTGCTGGCTCCCATCCTGTTCCTCTGGGGTTTGATCAGCCTGGCCACAGGCGGCATGCGGCGGAGCAAAGAACCTTTGCCAGCGCCAGTGCCGCAACCCGCTCCCGAGGCAAAGCGGGAGACCGCTTCTCACTGATTGCCGGTTTCGGTGCCGGCGCTCATTTTTGCGACGCCGAATGTCCTGGTTCGGCGGCCGGCGCTTGTCCCAGGGCCTTTTCTAAAAATCGCGCCATACGCTGGCGCGCGTCGAAACCGTGCCACGGTTCCATGCTCGGCCGGCCCAGAAGGCCGATAGCCAGCGGCCCGTGATTGTCACGCGGATACTGCACCATCTCAACTGGAACGCCCATCTGATGCAGGGCGCGATACATTTCCTGCGACTGTCCCAGCGGGTCGGTGGTGTCGCCCTCGCCCTGCAGCAGCAGGAAAGGCGTGCTGGCATGGGCGGCGCCGGAGAGCGGGCTCTGCCGCCAGGCGTCTGCCAGGTGCTCCCAGGGCTTGCCGAAATACCAGCGGTCGTACCAGGAATCGCCTTCGGTGCCGTACTCGCTGAACTGGTCAATTACCGGAGCGCCACTCACAATGGCCTTGAAGCGATGGGTTTTGCCTTCCACAAAGCCAGCCATCTCGCCGCCGTAGCTGTAGCCGATAAGCGCCAGGCGGTCAGGGTCAATGGGAAACTGCTGGAGCACGGCGTCCACGCCCGCCATGATGTCGCGGTAGTCTCCGCCGCCCAGGTCATTCTTGTTGGCAGCGGCAAAGGCTGGGCCGCGTCCCGAACTGCCGCGCGGATTCGGCCGAAGCACCGCCCAGCCCTGCCCGATTAGGAAATTGGTGAACTGGTTGTAGCCATCGGACCATGCCCCTAGCGGCCCGCCATGCACATCCACAATCAGCGGCACCCGGCCTTGCGCCGCCTGCGGCGGCAGAGAAAGCAGGCCCTCAATGGTGCGCCCGTCGCTGGTCCAATGCACGGTCTGGGCGGGGGCCGTGCGCATTGCGGGGGGAGTCATCGCCGGCGTGGGCAGCGCCCGGCCCGCCGTGCCCAGCCTGTCCGTGTAATAAAGCGTCTCCGGCTGGGTGCTGCTGCTGGCCAGGTAAACCCATCCGGTGCGGCGCAGGTTGGTATTCAGGCCGCGCACTTCGGGCAGATCAAAATGCAAGAGCTCGGGAGATTTTCCGGAGACGAAGCGCGCCGCCGTGGCCTGCTCATGAACATGGACTGACAGCACCACCGCGCCATCGGCGGCCATCATGGGATTTTCATACCCCACTGTCCCCTGCAAGCCGTCGCTGAGGTTGCGCATGGCGCTGCCGCTCAGGGAGAACTGGTAGAGATCTTCGTAGCCCGGCGGTGCCTGCTGCTGTGCCTGCGCCAGAAAGTAGAGATAGCTGGAGTCGGGCGACCAGACCAGTCCGCTGGCGGTCGGCGGAATTGAGGTGAGCTTGCTGGGATGTTGCGCATCGCTGAGCGTCACCAGCCACATGCTGCCCGCGGGCCCCAGATCGCTGGCTCCATTGGGCTCTTCGGCCTCAGCTACCAGGCGATCCGATCGCTCGCTCCAGGCGGCACGTTCCACGTTGCCCGCCACAGGCACGGGGGTCAGCTTGGAAGTTGCCGGATCGAGCAGGTAAAGACGCGTGAGATGCTGATCATGATTGACCCAGACAGCATCGGCTTTCTCGTCGTGTTGCTTTTTTTCACCCGGCGTCTCCGGGTCCTTGGCCCAGAGCGCGACCGTCTTGCCGTCGGGCGAGATCTGGAAACCGGATACATCAATGGGCAAAGGCTCGGGCGGCTTTGCCGGCGCTTTGTCTTTCTCCGCTCCCGGGGGCGGTACGGAATCCGCCGCCTTCGACTCGTCCACCGGAGGCATCACCTTCAGGTCAAAAACAACGGCTTCACCGCCCTGCATGGGCAGGCGGAAAAGCTGGGTGTGTTCGCCGCGGTGCGCGAGAAACAGGATGTCGCCGTCGGGCAGCCACCCGCCGGAGGTCTCGCCGTGGTCCTTCTCATCTTTTTTGCCGGCAGGGGAGAACGTGAGCTGCCGGGCGGAACCGCCGGAAATGTCCACCAGCCAGAGGTGTGAGCGCCCGCCGTCCGCGGTGCTCTCGGCAATTTCCACCAGTACGCGCCGGCCATCGGGCGAGAGGCGCGGGGCGTTCATGGCGCGAAAGTGCCGCATGTCTTCATTGCTGGGGAAATGGCCCTGGTCCGCGGCGGCGCCGCACAGGGCACACCCGCCGACCAGCGTGGCAAAGCTGAGCAGAAGTCCAAGTTTGCGCATTTGAGTTAAGAGCAGGAAGTGTGGTGCCCGGCGGCGGTGGCTGTCAAGAGCCACCTGCCAGAAGAACGGTGGGAGACTCTACTTACGTGCTCTAGCGATTTGTAAGCATGTGAGCAGATGAAAAGAGACGTTGCTCGCAACGTCTCTTTGACTCTTGTCCGTGACGGGAAGCTAGGCGGAGCGCCGGACCCTGCGGCGGGTGGATTGAGGGCCGCTGCCGTCGCCCCTGGCGCGACCGGCAGCCAGCTTGCCGGCTGCTTTTACCGGCATGCGATCCAGGTTCCCGGACAGCAGGTCGCGCAGGGTCTGCAGCAGCTTTTCCGCGGGATCTCCCTTTACCACGAACGCATCCACCGACAGGCGAATATCTTCGGGAACGTCGGCAGGATAGCCGGTGAACATGAGAACCGGCAGTTCGGGCCAATCGCTCTTGATTCTCAGGGCCAGTTCGGCTCCGTCCATCTTGGGCATTTCGTAATCCAGAATGACCGCGTCCACGGGATTGCGCTGCAGCAATTGCAGTCCACGCGGGCCGCTGGGAGCGGTCAGCACTGAATAGCCAAAAACACGGAGGAACTCTCCCATGATGGAGAGCACTTCCGGGTGGTCATCTACACAAAGCAGGCACTTGGCGCTGTCGGACGATTGCAGCCTCGGGTTGGGGGAACGGTGAGCCACGGCATCTCTCCGGCTAGTGAGAAGCGGGATGCGGCGCCTGGGTTGCTAATTGAGCCCCAGGCAGAGTAACGGGCACACTAGTCGTGGAGGTGCTCCCGTGGGAATCCGCTGGCAATCTTCCACTACCATGCTGAGCCGTCCGCTGATTTCGATCGCAATTGGACCTGACCCCGCGAAGAATGAAAATCGCGGCTCGGCCCGCGGAATCATCGCAATCGGGGATATGGCCAGGGGAGCCGTCGCCGTGGGCGGGTCGGCCTGCGGGATCGTCGCCCTGGGCGGAATCGCGTTCGGCGTAATCGCGCTCGGCGGCGGCGCCGTCGGCATTCTGGCGTTTGCGGGATTAGCCGTAGGCTGCCTCGCGGCGGGAGGGCTGGCCATAGGCTTGGTCGCGATTGGCGGTGCGGCCATCGGTTATTACGCCATGGGCGGCGCTGCCATCGGAAAGTTTGTCGCCGGTCCGCTGCACCGCGACCCGCAAGCTGTCGAATTGTTTTCCCGGCTCAGGGCCGCGCTTCCCTTTGTGCCCTGGCCGGCGCCGCCGAGGTAAGCGGGACAGCATTGGCCCGGGCCACCCTGCCGGTGCGTACTATTTCGATTTCCAGCGGCTTGCGCTTTGACTCGAAACAAATGTTAGGAGGGCAAGCCTGCTCTGCACAACCCGGCTGGCGCCCGCTGAGCCGCCATTCCCCCTGCTACACTTGTAGGTTCTTTTAACCGGCTTGGAGCTCCATGAAAGCTACTACAACGCCAGCACGCGCTGCAGTTCTCGTCCTGCTTCTGCTTTCGTTCCTGAGCGGATTTGCCCAAGAGAAATCGCAGCCGGCCACGCATGGCATTAACGTGGCCCATCTCGATCCCGCGGTCAAACCCGGCGACAACTTTTACGAATATGCCAATGGCGGCTGGCTCAAGCAGACGGAGATTCCGCCGGACCGCCCCTCGGTGGGGGTCTTCAGCACGCTGTTCGATTTGGCCAACAAGCGCACCGTGGGTCTGATTGAGGAAGCCGCCAAGTCCAACCCGCCCGCCGGTTCCAATGCCCGCAAGATTGCCGACCTCTACAACTCCTACATGGATGAGGGCACGATCGAGAAGAAGGGCCTGGAGCCGCTGCGGCCGCATTTGCAGGCCATCGCCGCCATCAAGGACAAGCGCGAACTGGCGCGCGCCCTGGGAGAGGGCCTGCGCGCCGACGTGGATCCCCTGAACAACACCAACTTCCACACCTCGAATCTCTTTGGCATCTGGACCGCGCCCGGCTTCGAGGATCCCGACCACTACACTCCCTACCTGCTGCAGGGCGGGCTGATGCTGCCCGACCGCCAGTATTACCTGGATAACAGCGAGCACATGCGCGAGGTGCGCGCCAAATACCAGGCGCACGTGGCGGAGATGCTGCGGCTGGCCGGTTTCAGCGATGCCCCCGCGCGCGCGGCCCGTATTGTGGAATTGGAACACAACATTGCGGAAAAACACCTCAGCCTGGCTGAGAATCAGGACATCCACAAGGCCAACAATCTGTGGACCCAGGCGGACTTTACCGCCAAAGCTCCGGGCCTGGATTGGGCGGAATACTTT
>DATGGJ010000416.1:0-3647 GCA_035308585.1 Terriglobales bacterium | reverse complement strand
TCACGCTATGGCCTTCCAATGTCTCGTCATTGTTCGCTTATCGCATCCGGAGCACACCGCGTTCTCTCTACGTGATTCCTAAGCGGGTGTTTTCCCCGGGAGCAGCCAAGGAGTTTCGAAATCTGCTTACGGAACATGTGCCGGCTGTTCCCTGATCTCCTTCCCCGGTCCCGAAGCAACCCCGGCCCACAACTCCGGATTCTGTCTAACCTTTCAGGTGGAGCAGGGGTGATTGCGAGAGAACAAGGACCATTGGAAGGTAACCACGGTACCTTTGTTCGATTGACCCGCTCGAAAAACCCGTAGTACGATTCAACCAGTTCCTGAAAAGCCAGGCAGATTAGCCCTAAGTCCTAGAGAGCATGAGGATTCCACAGTTCTATTGGTTCACGCCGCTGCTCGCTGCCCTGGCTTTGACCACCACGTCCTGCCAAACAGCAGTGAAAAAGCCGGCGATGGCAGTGGCGCCGCCGGTCGCCTCGGCGCCCCCGATCCAGCCCAAACCGGCGGCCATTCCAGCACCCGAGCCCAAGCCCCAAGAGCAGCCGAAGCCTGTAGCCAAGCTTGATCCCATTGACACTCTGGTGGCGCAGGCCGACGAGCAGTACCAGGCGGGACAGGCCAACTATTCGGCGGGGCACATGGAGGCCGCCAAGGCCAATTTCGACAGCGCCTTTGACATTCTGACCCAGGCTCCGGGCGGCGCCGGCTCCGACGAGCGCCTGCAGAAGGAGTTCGACAAGATTGTGGACGGGGTGAACAGCCTGGAACTGGTGGCGTTGCGCCAGGGAGACGGCTTCACCGAGCAGAAATCCGAGCCCGCTCCGATTGATGAGACCAACCAGATTACCTTCCCCGTAGACCCCAACCTCAAGGCCAAGGCGGCGGCGGAAATCCGCCAGATTCACTCCGACCTGCCGCTGACCATGAATGACGCGGTGGCCGGGTACATCAACTACTTTTCGACCCGCGGCCGGGGGGTTCTGGAACGGGCGCTGACCCGCGCCGGCATGTACAACGACATGATTCGGCGCGTCCTGAAGGAAGAGGGCGTGCCTCAGGACCTGATTTTCCTGGCGGAGGCGGAATCCGGCTTTCACCCCCAGGCCCTCTCCCGGGTGGGGGCTCGCGGCCTGTGGCAATTCATGTACAGCCGCGCGGCCGGTTACGGGTTGAAGCGCAACTGGTGGGAGGATGAGCGGCAGGACCCGGAAAAATCCACGCGCGCCGCCGCCCGTCACCTGAGAGATCTGTATAAAGAATTTGGCGACTGGTACCTGGCCATGGCGGCCTACAATTCCGGTCCGCTGACGGTGCAGCAGGCGGTGCAACGCACCGGCTACGCCGATTTCTGGGAACTCTACCGGCGCAACGTGCTGCCGGCGGAAACCCGCAACTACGTCCCTATCATCATCGCCGTGGCCATTATGGCCAAGAACCCGGCGCAATACGGCTTGAATGAAATCGTTCCCGACAAGCCCATCCCCACCGACACGGTGACCATTGATTACCCGGTGGACCTGCGCCTGGTGGCGGAGTGCGTGGACAGTTCGGTAACCACACTGCAGGAGTTGAATCCCAGCCTGCTGCGCATGACCACGCCGCGCGAGGGCACCTTCGACTTGCACCTGCCGGCGGGCACCACGGAGAAATTTCAGACGGCGATTGCCGCCATTCCCCGCGACAAGCGGGTGTGGTGGCGCTATCACAATGTGAGCGAGGGTGAAACGCTGGCCGGGGTGGCCCGCCAATATCACACCACCGCACGCGCCATCGCCGAAGCCAATAATCTGGGGGACAAGGAACTGGAGGCGGGCAGCAAGCTCATTATTCCCGTCGCCGCCGGGCGTTACGTGGAAGCCGTCGCTTACTCGCGCCGCATTACCCGTT
This sequence comes from Terriglobales bacterium, assembly GCA_035308585.1. Taxonomy (GTDB): domain Bacteria; phylum Acidobacteriota; class Terriglobia; order Terriglobales; family Acidobacteriaceae; genus JAICWP01. The sequence continues at coordinate 1,757 of DATGGJ010000416.1, read as the reverse complement.
ACCGGGTACGCCGGGGAGACACCTTGACCTCGGTGGCGGAGGATTTCGGCGTTCCCGTGATCCGCATACGCCGCTGGAACCCGCGCGTGCGCGGTCAGCTTCGCGCCGGGATGGTGCTGTACCTGCATCGCCCGCTGGCTCCCGGAGAACACGAGGTTTCCTCACACCGCAGTTCTAAGTATCACCGTAGCAGCAAGTTACGGGCGTCTACCGGGAGCGGGAAGGTTCTTCACAAGGTGCGCCGGGGAGAAACCCTCTACAGCATTGCCAGCCAATACAACACTACGGTGGCAGCCTTGCGGCGGACCAATGGCAGGGTGGCGGCCAACCTTCGCGCCGGCGATGTGCTGGTGATTCAGGAAAATCCCTAAAGCCGAAGTTCTCATCCTCTGCGCCGACGCCTTTTCTTCATAAGGTGTAATATGCGGGTGCGGCGGCGCATCACAGTGTGTTGCGAAAACGCTGTGCTATAATCGCGCGCCGCTGGCGGGGAAGTATTTTCGCGCCGTGAATCGGCGAGGCGGTCCTGCAGTCTTGTTCAACTACTAAATGGAGATGAGTTGCCGCGCGGTGGCGGCAATTTTCAGAGCGGAGATCAGGAGGAGCCATGCGATTTTTGGATGATGAGACTCTGTACGGACGGGACGATGACATGGACGAATTCGGCGATACGGGTTCCTACGGCGAATCGCTGGAAGAGGATTACGAAGAAGAGGAAGAAGAGGAAGAGGAACCGGTAGCCAGTTCCACCGGGGAAGCGCCCATGATGCCGGCGGAAACGCCCGGGCCGCGGGAGACCTCGACGGGCGGCGGCGGTGGCGGAGCCAGGCGGGCTCCGGCCAAGAAAAAGAAAGCGCCGGCGAAGAAGGCGGCAGCCAGGCGCCCGGCAGCGCGCGCCAAGAAGAGCGCGGCGAAGAAGCGGGGCGGCAAGAAAAAAGCGGCAGCCAAGCGGGGCGGCAGCCGCAGCAAGTCGAAGGCACGAAAGGGTGGCAAGGCCAAGCGCAAGAGTTCTTCGCGTAAGCGCCGCTAAATCCCGGTTGGGTAAATTCCAATCAAGCCGCGGGAGTTTCCCGCGGCTTTTGTTTGCTTCGAGCTGGCTGGGCTTGTGCCTTGGTTATTTCTTGCGTTCCACTGCGGAGAGGCAGCGGCCATAAAGTTCCAGCAGGTGAGTGGCGTACTCTTCGGGCTTGGAAGCCACAGTGGAGCCGAAGCCCGCGCCCGCCGAGCCGGTCTTGCCGTAGCCGGTGGTCATGGCGATGAACCGCATCATGTCGAGAGCGATGTCCTCATTGCGGCGCGCCCCGACAGGAAAATTGGCAGCGTCGTTCATGTATTCCTCCGTATAAACCTGTGGCGCAGAATCCGGGCTCAACCTTGCCGCCTCACGCCAAAATTCGATATTACCAGAGGCGGAGCGGCGAGGGGCGGAGCCGCATTCGATCAATCTGACAGGCACAACATTAAGACAGGCGAGCTGCGCTCGCCCGCACAGGCGAGGGCGCCTGTGCCCACACGGGCTCACGCCCACGCAATTTCGCCAGGGGAAAAATTGTGGGCCCAGGCGGGCAGGCAGCCGCCGGCTCGTATACAATTCGGCATCGCCATCCCGTTCAACAGGCCCAGGGTCCAGCACGTCACAACATTCAGCACTGCTGCTGACGGCGTAATAGCTTTGCGCCGCCGCGAAGAGTAAAGGAACTTGTTGTGGCCAGTATCGAAGACAGGAAACTGAAACAACTGAGCCGCCGCCAACTGCT
>DATGGJ010000415.1:0-2927 GCA_035308585.1 Terriglobales bacterium | reverse complement strand
CGGCTTCGGCGGCGTCGAGGATCTCTTCCGCCGGATCGGACTGCTCGGCGGCGCGCGCGATGGCGGTGTTGGCGGCATGAATCAACCCGCGCAGCAGCGCCTTGTCGCGCACGATCTTGACGTAGTGCTCGATGTTGGGCCTTCGGGGCAGGCCGTCGGTCAGCGAGGTCAGGTAGGCCACGCCGCCCACCGCTTCCACCTCGCGCCGGCGCGCCAGCTCTTCGGTGAGGGTCACGGTGTCAATGGGCCGGGAAGTTTCCGCCAGGTCCACCATGCGGGAGTAAATGCGGCGGTGGGCATCGAGGGCGAAATCGTCGGGGCGCAGGTGCTCGGCCGCCTGGTTGTAAGAAAAGTTGTCGAGCAGGATGGCGCCCAGGATGGAACGCTCGGCGTCAACGCTGGCGGGCAGCGTGCTTTCCAGGGAATAATCAGTGGTCGCCATGATGGGAAGCCGGTTCGAAGAATGTAGCGCGGAAACCTGTTGTGGGCGCTTGTGAATTGCGAACGCGAAATTCGGAAATCGGCGATGAAATTTGGCTACTCATGGCTTGCCGGTGGAGAGAAAATTATGAGGCGAATGAAAAGCGAAGTCAACCGCTTCTTTTGTCATGCTGGGCGAGAATGCGCCATACAGATGCGCATCCGAGCCGAAGCACCTTGCGTTTCCCCATTCTGCCGATACTATTCTTGGGCAGGAGACTCCTCGTGCGCCCTCGCATGCTGAAGCTGCCAGCTTTCTTTCTCATTCTTGCCTGCGCTGCCACCGCCCAGACCCCGCCGCCAGCCACCCCCACCCAAATCGTGGTCCTGGGCACGGGCACGCCCGAACCCTATCCCGACCGCGCCGGCGCGGCCGTGGCTATCGTGGTGAACGGCACGCCTTACCTGGTGGATTGCGGGGCGGGCGTGGTGAAGCGGGCGGAAGCGGCGGAGCAGAATGGCATCAAGGCGCTGAACGTCAAAAATCTAAAGATCGTCTTCATTACTCACCTGCACACCGACCACACCCTGGGCTACCCTGACCTCATCTTCAGTCCCTGGGTGCTGCATCGCAAGGCCCCGCTGCAGGCTTACGGCCCGCGTGGGCTCAAGAGCATGACCGGCCACATTCTCAAAGCCTGGCAGCAGGATATTCAGGTGCGCACCACTGGCCTGGAGGAAGCCAACCACACCGGCTACAAAGTGGAAGTTCACGAGATCTCGCCCGGCGTGGTTTATCAGGACCGGAATGTGAAGGTAACTGCTTTTCCTGTGAAGCACGGTTCCTGGAAGCAGGCTTTCGGCTACCGCTTCGACACGCCGGACCGCAGCATCGTGCTCTCCGGCGATACCGCGCCCACCGATGCCGTGGTCAAGGCCTGCAACGGCTGCGATGTGCTGCTGCACGAGGTTTACAACCCCCAGGGTGCGGAAATGCGAGAAGAGCACTGGAAGGAATATTTCGCCGCCTTCCACACTTCTCCGCAGCAGTTGGGGGATATTGCCACGCGCGCACATCCCAGGCTGCTGGTGCTCTACCACCAGGTGCTGGAACATCTGCCGGAACAGGACCTGGTGGAGCAAGTGGGGCGCTACTATCAAGGCAAATTTGTGTCGGCTCACGACCTGGGCGTGTATTAGTGAATCGCCAGGCTGTCAGGCAAACCCCGAATTGTGGAAATTTCCGCAGGCGTCCACAACAAAAGGAACAAACGCACAGGTTCTGCACAATGCGGGTGGGTTTTGCTATTGAAGCCCGTCTGGGGCTCGGGCAAAGTGCTGGCAATGCAGACGTGAGATGTCCTGAGCGTTGAGCCAGAGCGTCGCAGAAAGCCAGCGGTTCCCGGCGGTTCCACGAGGGTTGAATTGCCGGAGGGTTCATTTTGGACCCGGGCGTTGCGGCTCCTGAAGTCCTGGAAACGGGACTGGACGGCTGGCAGAGCGGCCCGCGGGCTGGTAACCCGCGGACAAGTACGAGGCCTTCGGCATCCGCTGCGAATGCCGGAGATGCAGCGTACGCCTGAGCGCGCGAGCGCGCAGGAGAAACCTGGCCCGACGCGGACAGCACAACGGTGCGGTGACGGCCCCGCCGGCGTGCCGCAGGACGTTTCACCCAAACAATATGGCCCGGGTGGCTGGCCCGGGCCATATTTGTTTTTGACGGCGTTTTTCACCACAGAGGCACAGAGGCACAGAGAAATTCATCTCCGCGGATCAACGCGGCTGGCTGGATGGTGGCCCACTCGAGCCTTCTGTTGGCTTGAGTGGGACAAAGTCGACAGCGCGGCCAGGACAGAGCTCAAATCAACCCCAAACTGCCCCACTCAAGCAAACACAGCTTGAGTGGGCCACCGACCGAGGGATGACGGGTGCCCCACATTTGCCCGCACTAGTGAACGGTTGTCAGCCCTGAATATGACGCGGGCGAATGTGGGAAATTCCGGAGATTTACGACGGAGATCCGCTGGCGGCACATCCCCGTACCCCGCACTGAAAGAACAAGGGCCGCAGATCGCATGACCCGCGGCCCCTTCTAAATGAATTATCCGCGTTGCTCCGCGTCAATCCGCGGCGAAGGAATTTCTCCGTGCCTCCGTGGTGAGGAGCAGGGCTAGTCGTGCACCCCATCCATGAACGCCCGCAGCTTGCGCGAGCGCGAAGGATGGCGCAGTTTGCGCAGCGCCTTGGCTTCGATCTGGCGTATGCGCTCGCGGGTGACTGCAAACGACTGGCCCACTTCCTCCAGCGTGTGCTCGCTGCCATCCTCCAGGCCGAAACGCATCTTGATCACCTTCTCCTCGCGCGCCGTCAGGGTGCGCAGCACCTGCGCCGTCTGCTCCTTCAGGTTGACGTTGATGACCGCATCCGAAGGCGAAACCACGGCCCGGTCCTCGATGAAGTCGCCCAGATGCGAATCTTCCTCTTCGCCGATAGGCGTCTCCAGGGAG
>DATGGJ010000414.1:0-4618 GCA_035308585.1 Terriglobales bacterium | reverse complement strand
TTCTTTCCCCTAACCATTTGATCCCTGGGCCCTCCCGCCTGGCGTAAAGAGTCAGTCAGCGCGGGGTAAAGTTTTGTAAAGACCAGCCAGCCGGAAGCTTCCCGGCCGGCCGTCTCTTTCTGCTATTGGCCTTGGGGCTGGCTCTGCGAGCCGCTTCCCAGCCACTTTTGCATGTGCTCCAACCGGCGCTGCTGCATCTGGTCGAACTTGGTCCGCTGTTCGGGAGTAAGCAGGCCGTAGATCTTGGACTGCAACTCCTGCCGGGCCACAATCAGGTTGGCCAGCGTCTGGCCTTGCTGGTTGGCGATGGCCTGCACCCTGGCCGGGTCAAACTGGCCGTTCTGGGTGGCGGCCAGCATCTGCGCCCGTTGCGAGGCCATTTGCTGCATCAGCCCCTTCAGGGCGGGACGCTCCGCCTCCACCAGCGATTTCACCTGCTGTTGCTGGGCGTCCGTAAGATCCAATGCCCGGGTCAGGTGGGCGATACGCCGGTTCAGGAAATCACCCCGGTGCCAATGCCCGCTCTTGGCGGCCAAACTCTGGCCCACAGCGGCAACTCCAATCACCGCCAGGAGTGCGGCCAGGCCGATTACAATGCGCTTGCGATTCATCTCTAAACCTCCATAAAGGTCTTGCTAATCAGGTAAACACGGGTGGCGGGCGGGAAGGGGTAAAGAGTCGGTCAAAGCGGGTAAATTTTTGTAAAGAAAGGCTTACACTTCTTTACATCTCGGGCACCCTTACTTGATGTAGAACAGGGACGAGGCCAATGGACCGCGTGCTGGTAGTGGACGATGACGTGGAGCTGTGCGACCTGGTGAAGGAGTTCCTCCAGCCTGAGGGACTGCAGGTGGAAGCCGTGCACAACGGCAACCGCGGGCTGGAGCGGGCGCTCTCCGGAGAGCACGCGCTGGTGGTGCTCGACGTCATGCTCCCGGGCATGAACGGCCTGGACGTGTTGCGGAAACTGCGCGCCACCTCCAGTGTGCCGGTGCTGCTGCTCACCGCGCGCGGCCAGGATGTGGACCGCATCGTCGGCCTGGAACTGGGCGCCGACGATTATCTGCCCAAGCCTTTCAACCCGCGTGAACTGGTGGCCCGCATTCGCGCCATTCTGCGGCGCACCAAGGGCGGAGAAGGCGGCGAACGGCAGGCGCCGCAAACCAGCGTCCGTGTGGGCGATGTAGAACTCAATCCCGCCACCCGCACTGTGCTGCGCGGCGGCGAAGCCGTGGACCTGACCGCAGTGGAGTTCAACCTGCTCGACGTGCTGCTGCGCGAAGCCGGGCGGGTGGTCACCCGCGACGAACTGGCCAAAATCGCGCTCGGCCGCATGTTTTCTCCCTACGACCGCAGCATTGACATGCACATCAGCAAACTGCGCAAGAAACTGGGAGAAGATGGCAAGGGAGGAGAGCGCATCAAAACGGTACGCGGAGTGGGATATATTTATGCCGCGCCCGGCGGCGACTGATCGGCCATGCGAAGCATATTCCTCAAAATTTTCCTTTCCTTCTGGGTGACTCAGGCCTTGTTTCTGGTGCTGGCCCTGGTGCTGGCCGAGCGTCCTTCCGAGCGCGTCATCATGCGCTGGCACTCTCTCACCGCCGACGCTCTCAAGCTCTACGACCAGAACGCCGTCTCCTTTCTGGAAAAGGGACAAGCCGATAAGGCTACCGCCTACCTGGAGCAACTCGAGCACAGCGCTGATGTGCAGTTCTTCTGGTTCGACCCGCATGGAAAGCTGCTGTTTGGCGGAGCGGAGGTTCCCCGCAAGGTTCGCGACCTCGCGGTTCACGTGGCCCGTACCGGCCAGCAGGAATTCACGCCCACACCCAGAGCAACCCTGGGCGGCCAGCTCGCCCTGGGAGCGGACGGCCAGCGTTATGTGCTGGTGGCGCAAATCCTGCACGGACATGGCCCCTTTGCTTTGCGCCGCAGCACCGAGGAATTCATCACCCGCCTGGGGCTCGCCATCCTGGTCTCCGGGTTCGTGTGCTTCTGGCTGGCGCGTTATCTCACCGGCCCCATCGTGCGGCTGCGGGCGGCCACCCATCAACTGGCGGGCGGCAACCTCGGCGCCCGGGCGGCGGAAACCAAGCGCGCCGACGAAATCGCCGAACTGGTGCACGACTTCAACCGCATGGCGGAGCGCCTGGAGGTGCTGCTCAACTCGCAAAAGCAGCTCATCAGCGACATCTCCCACGAACTGCGTTCTCCCCTGGCCCGCCTGAACGTGGCCCTGGGCCTGGCGCGCCAGCGGGCGAGCGAGGATTCCATCAAGGCCCTGGACCGGATTGAGCTGGAAGCCGAACGCCTCAATGAAATGATCGGCAAGCTGCTCACCCTGGCCCGCCTGGAAAGCGGCGAGTCGCCGGCCGAGCGCGCTCCCATCCACATTCTCGACTTGTTGCAGGAAGTGGTGGCGGACGCGGACTTCGAAGCCCGCAGCCGCGATTGCGGCGTCAAGCTGGTGCAGGCGGAAGACTGCACCACCCAGGGCAATCCTGAGTTGCTGCGCAGCGCCTTCGAAAACGTGGTGCGCAACGCGGTGCGCTACACCGCGCCCGCCAGCGCGGTGGAGATCCGCCTGCGTTGCCAGGCCCAGAACGGCAGCCCAGCCCAGGCGGTGCTGACGGTGCGCGATCACGGCCCCGGCGTGCCCGACCAGGAAATCGGCAACCTTTTCCGCCCCTTCTACCGCCTGGATGCGGCCCGCGAGCGCCAGACCGGCGGGGCCGGACTGGGGCTGGCCATTGCCGAGCGCGCCGTCCGCCTGCACCAGGGAAGCATCACCGCCCGCAACGCCGAGGGCGGCGGACTGGTGGTGGAAATCCGTCTGCCCGCCTCGCCCGTGGCCTCCCCCGCCCTGGCCACCCAGACATAATTCTGCTCAGCTTACGAAACCCTTACCCCGGTTGCCTCATCCAAAGCTGTGAGGTTGGAGCGTGGTCGGGAGCAGTTCTGCAGCCGCGACCGGGAAAATTGTCCATGGCAGCTAAAGCTCGGCGTTCTTTCTTTCTGGTACTGGCGGTATTACTGGCATGCGGAGTTCTGGGAGCGGTTTTTGGACAGGCTCCCGGAGTCAATCCCCAGGGCGATTCGCAAATCAGCAACAGTCTGCACAGTTTTACCGATGCCTACACCATCGTGGAGCAGAACTACGCCGAGCCGGTGAATCCCGACAAAGCAATTTACGACGGCGCTATTCCCGGCATGTTGCGGGTGCTGGATCCCCACTCCACCTTCTTCGATCCCAAAGCCTATGCCATGCTGAAGGAGTCGCAGAGCGGCAAGTATTACGGCATCGGCATGACCATCGGGCCGCGCAACAACCACATCGTGGTAATCGCCCCCTTCGCCGGCACGCCCGCCTACAAAGCCGGCATTCGTCCCGGGGACGTGATCGTCGCCGTCAACGGCAAGCCCACCGACAATATGAGCACCGAAGAGGTTGCCGAAATGGTGCGCGGGCCCAAGGGCACCTCCGTTACCCTCACCATTCTGCGCGAGGGTGAATCCAAGCCCTTGCAGTTCGCGGTGGAGCGGGCCGAGATTCCCCACTACAGCGTGGACCTGCACTTTTTACTTCGGCCCGGCATCGGTTACCTCCATGTGGCCTCCTTTGACGAGACCACGACGGATGAAGTGCAGAATGCCCTCGATCAGTTCGGAGCTTTGCAGGGCATGGTCCTGGATTTACGCCAGGACCCGGGCGGGTTGCTGAACTCCGCCGTGGGCGTGGCCGATAAGTTCCTGCCCAGGGGAGCGGTGGTGGTTTCGCAGGCCGGCCGCGCTTCGCCGGAGAAGATTTATCACGCCACCCATGGCGAGGCGGGGAAACCCTATCCCATCGTGGTTCTGGTGGACCGCGGCACCGCCTCTGGCGCCGAAATCGTAGCCGGCGCCATCCAGGATCACGATCGCGGCCTCATCGCCGGCGAAAATACCTTTGGCAAGGGCCTGGTGCAGACCGTGTTTCCGCTCTCCCAGGATACCGGCCTGGCCTTGACCACGGCCAAGTATTACACCCCCAGCGGCCGCCTCATTCAGCGCAACTACAACGGCGTATCCCTCTACGACTATTATTTCGAGCGCAATAGCAACAGCAGCACCGCGGGACGCGAAGTCAAATACACCGATAGCGGGCGCCCGGTGTACGGCGGCGACGGCATTTCTCCCGACGTCAAGATTTCTCCCCCCAAGAACAACGCCTTCCAGGACACCATCCTGGTGCATTACGGGTTCTTCAACTTCGCGCAGGATTATCTGCAGCATCACCACCTGAGCAGGAATTTCCAGGTCACCGACCAGGTGCTGCAGGAGTTCCGCAATTTTCTCAACCGGCAGAACGTGCCCTACTCCGAGGCGGACATGGCGCGCAACCTGGACTGGGTTAAATGGAACCTGCGCAGCGAAATGTTCACCGACGCCTTTGGCATGGAGGCGGGTTTGCAGGTCCACGCCGAGGCCGATCCTGAAGTCGTCGAGGCCCTGCAACTGCTGCCGCAGGCGAAACAGCTGGCGCAAAACGCCCGTCGCATCATCGCCGAGCGCAAGACCGCGGCCAGCCTGCAGGGCGAGCACAGCTCGGGTGTCCCCCGGCAGTAGAACCGCC
>DATGGJ010000413.1:0-6953 GCA_035308585.1 Terriglobales bacterium | reverse complement strand
GAAGGCGGCCAGCAAACAGGAGCCGCAGTCCACGCTGGGCGTTATCTTTGACAAAGCGGAAGCAAAACAGGGCAAGGAAGCCAAGGAAATCGGGCTGCACGCTGGCATTCAGGCCCTGGCCAAGCCGATGCCCTCCGCCATGATGGACCAATCCTCGGGTCCGATGGAAGGTCCGGGAGGAGCGCAGGGAGGCGGCAACATGGGTGGGGCTCAGCCCGGCATGGGACCGGGCGGTAGCGGTGGCGGCAGGACCATGGGAGGAACGACTCCCGGACAAACCGGAGAAATGGGAGGCGGCAATATGGGCGGACCCATGGACCAGCAGGCAGGAGGTGGAGGACCCGCCATCAACGCCAATTCGCATGGAGCGATCGGCTTTCCCAATCTGACTCTGAGCCCGCAGGCTTCGCCCAGCGAAGGCTCGCTCATCAGTTCTTCCAAGGGAAACGTGAAGCTGGATGGGGGAACGCTGCTGGTGCTGCGAGTTATCGGCCAGTAGTGGCCCAATCCCATTGATCAGGGAAAAAAGGCCGGTCGGGAGAACGAGTCCCACCGGCCTTAAGTGTCTTTATCCAAAGTAACTTGCCGATCATTTCCGCTGCTGTCAGGCTGGAATCCTCATCCCCCAGGCCGGAAACGAGCCAAGTCCACCTCTTGCAGCTCGGAAAACTACACAACCGGCGCGGGGAATAGATTGTAAGTAGCTGATTTTGAAGCGCTGCAGGGGGTGGCTGCCCCAAAAATGGGGCAGTTTGAGCATTTCAGGGGAGGGTTCAAGCAGATGAAGAAGTCCTTGATAAGCATTATTTCTGTGTTGTTGGCGCTGGCTTTGGCGATTGGCTGCGGCAAGGCGCCGTCGGCCAATGCCGATAACGGCGACAATGGCGCTGGAAACAGCAGCAGCAATGACGCAGGCGGAGGCAGCGCCGGCGACAGCAGCAGCGCGATGCCAAGCCATTACCTGGCGCCTGCGAGACTGGTTATACCCGCGGGGACGCCGCTTACGGTGCGCCTGCAATCGGAAGTGAGCAGCGCCAGCGCGCAATCCGGCGACACCTTTGACGCGGTGCTGGACGAGCCTGTAGTGGTGAAGGGGGAAACCATGATTCCCCGCGGCGCCAATGTGACCGGACGGGTGGTTGCCGCCAATAAGGGCGGACGCCTGCACAAACCGGCGTACCTGCGCATCACCCTGGCTTCGGTGCACATGCACGGCAAGAATGTGCCGGTTGAGTCTTCCAGCATCTCTTTGGCCGGGAAGTCGCACAAGAAGCGCAACCTGGAAATGATCGGCGGCGGCGCGGGCGCGGGAGCGTTGATCGGCGCGCTGGCCGGCGGCGGCAAGGGGGCCCTCATCGGGGGTGCCGTGGGCGCGGGCGCAGGCACGGGCGCGGCTTATGCCACGGGCAAGCAAGACGTGGGCTTTGGCCCGGAGCGCAGGCTGACCTTCCGCCTGAACCAATCACTCACCACCAGCAAGAGCTAGCCCAATTCCGGTTTTCGCGGAGGCGCGGCCTGCGGCCGCGCCTTTTTTATGTCATGGGCGCGTGCGAGACGGTTCCGCGCCAATCGGCGCGACGCAGGCGCCACTGGTCACAGCCGGCATCACACGGAGACGTGAGAGCAATCACTTACCCGAAACGGGAAACATGACACAAAGGGATTGCTAGGGCATGCTCGATGTGTCAGGCCAAGTGTAACGTTTTTAATATCTTCCAATTTTGGGAGAAGAAATCATACCTCTTTCCTGGAGCTGCGGCGTTTCATCTTGCTCCCATACTGGCATCATGCTCAAGAAGTGGGGATTAAAAGCGCTCGCCGGGTGAGAGGTTGATTCGCAGATTTTTCCATTTTGGGAACATCACCTGACCCGGCCTTCTTGGCAGTCAGGTGTCCTTGAGCGCTGCCCTGGCAAGCATTCCGGACTGTTTCAAAACGGAATGCGGAATGCGTCCGGGTAGCTGCATGAGTACGGCTCCTGAATCCGTTTCCCAACCATTGTTGCCGGCCACCGACCGCTGCATGGGAGCCGCTTTGGCCGCTTGCCCGGAGGCAGCCTGCATCGTGGAAGCGGGCAAAATCGTGTGGTGCAACTCCGCCCATGCCCGCCTTTTCGGTTACGCCACCAGCCGCGAACTCGAGGGGCTGCCGCTTAGCGATCTCCTGCCCAAACATCATCCCTGCACCAGCCGCGGGGAAGGAAGCCCCACCCTCAACTGCGGTTTCCCTGCCTGCCAGTTTGACGGCCGGCGAAAGAACAATTCGTATCTGCAGATGGAGAGTTCCTGCCGGGAGTTCTGGCTGGACCAGCGACGGTTTCGGGTCATCACTACCCGCGATATCAGCCAGGCGGAGCGGCGGCGGGTGTCGCGCGAGGGCGAAGCTCGTTTCCGCGCCATCTTCGAGGCGGCAGCCATTGGCATTGGCCACTTTACCCTGGAGGGGAACCTGGCGGAGAGCAACCGCGCCCTGGAGGAGATGCTGGGCTACAGCCACAAGGAACTGCAGGGCATGCCCTTCGCCCGCATTACCCATCGCGATGACGTGGCGGAGGATACGCGTCTGTTCGGAGAAATGACCAGCGGCCGGCGCGACCGTTACCAACTGGAAAAGCGTTACCTTCGGAAGAACGGCGAGGTGATGTGGGCCCGGCTGAATGTGTCGCTGGTGCGCGGTCCGGGCGGCGAGCCGCAATTCGCCATCAAGATGGTGGAGGACATCACCGAGCGCAAGCGTGCGGAAGAGGCGCTGCGCGAGTCGCAGAAGACGGAGGCGGTGGGCCGGCTGGTGGCCGGCCTGGCGCACGATTTCGCCAATCTGCTGACCGGCATCGGCATTCTTTCCGACCTGCTGGCGGTGGAATTGAGGTCGCAGCCCGGCGGGCAGCGGGCGCGGGAAATCCAACTGGCCAGCGAACACGGTTGCGCCCTCATCCGCAAGCTGCTCTTCGTCGCCCACCAGCACGTAAGCGACAGCAAAGTGCTCTCTCTCGAGACAGTGGTGGGGGACATGCGCGACCTGCTGGCCAAGCTGGTGGAGGAGAGGATTGAACTCAGCATCCGCAGCGCGTCCGGTCTGGGACACATCAAAGCCGACCCGACGGAAATGCAGCAGGTGATCCTTAACCTGGTGCTCAACGCGCGCGACGCCCTGCCGGAGGGGGGGCGCATCAGCATCGAGCTGAGCAATTACGCCTTGGATGCGGCCACCGCCATTGCCGCCCGGGTGATGGCGGGAGAGTACGTGGTTTTGGAAGTCGCCGATAACGGCTGCGGCATGGACGAAAACACCCGCGCCCACCTGTTCGAGCCATTTTTCACCACCAAGCAGCCGGGCCAGGGCACGGGCCTTGGTTTGGCCACAGTGAAGGCGATCGTGAGCCAGTCGCGCGGAAGCATTGTGGTGGAGAGCGCGCCCGGCCAGGGAACCCGGATGCGGGTGCTGTTGCCGCGAGTGCGCTCCAAACTGGAGTGGCGCGGCTCACAAGCGCACAACCATCCATCGCTCGAAGGCCGGGAGACGGTGCTGTTGGTGGAGGATGACGAACGGGTGCGCGCCTCGGTGGAACAAGTGCTGACGCAGTGCGGCTACCAGGTGCTGGTGGCCGCGGATGGGGCAGAGGCAATGCGGCTGGCCCGGCGGCATCGGGGTCCAATTCATCTGCTTCTGGCGGACATGGTCATGCCCGGGAAAAGCGGGCAGGAAGTGGCGCGGCAAATGGCGCCTCTGCATCCCCGGGCCAAAGTGCTGTTCATTTCCGGCTACGGTCCGCGGGACCAGGAAGAGGCGCCGGATAGCCGTATATTTCGCAAGCCATTCACCGGGGGCGCTCTGGCGCGGAAGGTGCGCGAGGCGCTGGACGCGGGTCCGCGGCCGGCGGAAGGGGCAGGCGCGGGGAACGGCCGGAGGATGGCAAAGACGGGCAAAAGCAGTTCCAGGAGGAAGTCATGCTGACAGCGGAAGCGGCGCCGGCTCCGGCGCAAATCGAAAAGGCAAATTTCCTCAACCTTTTGATTGTGGACGACGAGCGCTCCATTCGCGAGGCCTGCCGCGAAGTGGGTCAGATACTGGGATTCAACACTTTCGTGGCTGATTCCGCCGAGCACGCCTACCGCGCCATGGAAGCGCAGCCCATGGATGTGGTGCTGCTCGACCTGCGTCTGCCGGGGGCGGGAGGACTGGAAGCGCTGCACCACATCAAGAGCCAGCGCCCGGACGCCGTGGTGGTGGTGGTGACCGGCTACGGCACCGTGCAATCGGCGGTGCAGGCCATGAAAGATGGCGCCTACGATTACGTGACCAAGCCTTTCAGCCTGGACGAATTGAAGCTCCTGCTGGAACGGGTGAGCACTCATCTGAAGCTGAAAAGCGAGAACCGTATGCTGCGGGAGCAGATCAAGTCCAAGCAGGGCTTTGGCAATGTCGTCGGCCGGGCGCCGGAGATGGAGAAAATCTATCGCATCATCTCCAAGGCGGCGCACAGCACCCACCCAGTGCTGATCCTGGGAGAGAGCGGCACGGGTAAGGAACTGGTGGCCCGCACCATCCATTTTTCCGGTCCTCTGCGCGACCGGCCGTTCATTCCCGTGGACTGCGGCTCGCTGGTGCCCACCCTCATCGAGAGCGAGTTGTTCGGTTACGTAAAAGGTGCCTTCACCGGGGCGCAGCATTCCAAGGAGGGCTTGCTGGCCATTGCTGACGGGGGAACGGTTTTTCTGGACGAGATCGCGGAACTGTCGGTGGATTTACAGGCCAAGTTGCTGCGCGCCATCCAGGAAAAGGAGATTCGCGCTGTAGGCAGCACCAGAAGCACGCGCATCAACGTGCGCATCCTGGCCGCTACCAATCGCGATCTGGAGCACGCCGTGGCCCAGGGCAGCTTCCGCCGGGACTTGTATTTTCGACTCAACGTCCTGACCCTGCGCATTCCTCCCTTGCGCGAGCGGCGGCAGGACATTCCGTTGCTGGCCAATTATTTTCTGGAGCGCCTGTCGCGAGACAGCGGCATGACGCGAATCCTGAACGATGACGCTTTGAAGCTGATGCTGGCCTACGACTGGCCGGGCAATGTGCGCGAATTGGAGAACTGCCTGGAACGGGCCTGCGCCCTGAGTTCGGGACCGGTGTTGTATGTATTCGATTTGCCCAGCCCCGTCCGCAGCGCTCAACAGGCCGCTTCCAGCACCGAGGTACGAGACAAGATCATCCCCATGCTCGAGGTGGAGAAGAAGACCATCCTGAATACCATCGAACATCTGAATGGGGATAAATTGATGGCGGCCAAACTTTTGGGCATAGGCAAGACCACGCTCTACCGCAAGCTCAAGGAATACGCTTCCCAAGAGTGAGCCGGAGTACATGCTTCGGGTTCCAGAGTGGGAACGAGGGTAGAGCGCGATTCGCTAAGCCTAGTGTTTACAAGCAGGAGTTGTTGGCGAGGGACGTGCAAGGGACAGGGCATGATATTGCTGATTACTCCTTCGCCGCGCGCTCCGGAATGTGGCGCGGCGATTCAAGAAGCTACGGGTGAAGGTACGGAGTGCGTAGAAAGCGTGCGCCGGGCCAGCAAGTTGCTGCGGGACCGGGAATACTCCGCCCTGGTGATTGACCAATATCTGGTGGAATGCGATCCCGATGGCGCGGAAGTCTTATTGCAGCATGCCGGTACCGCAGTGCCGGTGTATGTGAACCTGGCCATCAGTGGCTGCCAACGGGTGATGCGGGAGTTGAAGCAGGCGCTGCGGCGCAGCCAGAAGGAACGGGAGGCGGCGCGCCGGCAAGCAGAACTGGCCTTGCGCAACCAGTTGAAAGATAGCCTGACCGCCCTGTTGCTTTCCTGTGAATTGGCCCTGGCGGTTCCGCACCTGCCGCCCACGGCCGAGGCCAAGATTCGTTCCGCGTGCGAACTGGCCAAGGACATTCGCTCGCGCCTGGAACTGCAAGAGAAAGTGGGTGTAGCCGGAGGCGATGGCGGACCCAATTCCTGAAGCCGCATCGGCGGCCGGCGGGAGCCATCGCCCTCCCCATCCCGCATCTTATCCGCCGCAAAACCAGGTACCACAGGGACACGAAGGTCAGTAAGGAAAGCCCCGAAGATTCCCCAAGGCCAGCGGTCCATACACCGGCTCTTTGAAGTGCGGGCCAGAGAGCCGTTGCCCAATTTGTTCCATCTCGTATTTGGCCTCTGAAGAAATGCGAATCGAGGCGGAAGCGTGCGGCGTCAGCCGAACGAAAGAGCGTCTCGAGAATTGGCACGGCTGTAGCGAGGTGGGCCGGCGCCCTTCTTTTCGTAGGTGCTCAGCAGGCCGGCCCGAGCCCTTCTCAGGCTCCGATCCTCTTCTGTGTACAGCAATCCCGTGGGCGTAAGATTTTCTGGAACCATTTCCCTGATTTCGAGGAATCTCTAACAGTTGGCGCGGCAGTTCGTCCAAACAGCAAATGCACCTTGAGTCCAATGACGGCGACCTGCTGCGGCGCATGGCGGCGAGGGATGAAGCGGCCTTCACCACCCTTTACCAAAGGTATCAGGGCGGCATCTACCGCTTCGCCCGGCAGATGACGGGAGGAGCGAGTCTGGCGGAAGAGGTGACGCAGGAGGTGTTCCTAACCCTGATGCGGGAGGGCAGGTCGTTTAATGCCAGCCGCGGTTCCCTGCGCGCTTGGCTATATGGTGTGGCGCGCAATTGCACTCTGCGCTGCCTGGAACGGGAACGGCCGTACGTGTCGTTGGAAACCGAGGGGGGCGGGGAGAACGCGCCTGAGCTTGTGGCTGATCCCTGCGTCCCAGAAGAGGGCTGGCCGGACTGGGTAGCCGGGAAACGGTAGAGCAGGTGCGGCGTGCTGTGCTGGCCCTTCCCGCGAGCTACCGCGAGGTGGTGGTCATTTGCGAACTGCATGAGCTGGGCTATGGCGAAGCGGCGCAAATCCTGGGTTGCCCGGTAGGAACGGTGCGT
>DATGGJ010000412.1:0-2288 GCA_035308585.1 Terriglobales bacterium | reverse complement strand
AGATGCGCCCGCCGACCTGGTCACCTGCCTGCCGGTTTATGCGCTGGTCCGGGGACGCACTCCGGTGCTGCTGGGGCAGGTGTTTGCCGATGGTGCGGAAACCGAGTTTCGTCTGCGCGTCCCGGCGGGCGCGCACAAGCTCTTGCTTGATCCCTATCAGACAGTGCTGACGCGCAACCGGTAACCTGCGCCGCTTCTCTTCGCATTTGTCCCCACTCAAGCCAAAGACGGGCTTGAGTGGGCCACCCATTCCCCACCCACAAGGGCAGCAAGGTATATCCTTCGATTTTAGACAGCTTGTGATAGTAGGAGCTTGCATGACCCAGAATGCCAAGCAGCTTTGCTTCGTTCTCTGCAGTGCTGCAGTTCTTGCGTTTTCCAGTTTCGCCCATGCGCAAGCGGACTTTGACCGGGACAAGGCCGCCAAAGCCATTGCGGAAAGTGAAGGATTTAGAGGATGTCACAGCGGCATTAATATCCGCGACATATGCGATTGGACTATATACACGGGCCGCTGGAGCCTTATTGCGGAGCGGTGGGGCAGCACTGCGGCCCACCTCCAACCCGACAACCTGAAGGGAAATCCGGTTGGATATTGGCTGTACAAGGAGAAGGGCTATTTGCAACTCTCGCCAACCGAGATACTCACCCTCTCGGAAAAGGGAAGAGCTGCCTCAAAAGATTGGACCCATGTGACAGCGCCGGGACGGGAGGCGGAGATTTCTCAAACCAATTTTGAAGGATGGGATGTTCCGTTGGCGAAAAAGAACTTGGTTGCCATCACAAGCGTCCTGCGAGGCTGGCGGGTGGGAGTTCAATTTGCCGAGGTCCATTATCTTTGGTCTTACGCTCTGACCCCGTTGGGTAGCGAGCTATTCAGGAATCCGCGCATTCCGAGCACTGGAAAAAATGTGGGAGGCTGGATCGCACCAGCCGAGCTTACCGGTATTGAGCCCGGTAAAACCTATGCGGGCAAAGCAATTTTTGTGCTTCACAAGGAAGGCTGGCGCTTAAACCCAGAGTGCAACACGGTAGACGCTTGCGATTAGGAGCACGCCAGGCCGCCGGTACCGGCTGAGAAAACTTCCGCTCACCAGGCCGGGGCCGAAGTTCGGGAAATTCCTGCCCACGGGAATTTCACCACGTCATACCGCGCCATACAGGCTCGGAACCCAAGTACCGTCTTGACATTGGCGCGGTTTTCTCATATCACAGGCAGACTGCAACCCGGCTCGGCAGTACCCGTCCTTATATTCCCTTGAGGTGGAAAGTCCATGATGCGAGCCCGCGTGGTCGGTTGCAGCCTGCTGTGCGTGTGGTTGGCGGTTATATTTGCCAGTTTGCCTTTGACTTCCCAGGTAGTAACGGTAACGGTGCAGGGGCGGGTGTATGACAGCACGGGAGCGGTGATCCCGGGCGCCCAGATCAGCGTGGTCAACACGGCCACCAGTCTTTCCCGCACCGCCACCACCGACACCAACGGCGATTACCAGCTTGCCTTGCTGCCGGTGGGGGACTACGTAGTGACGGCGAATAGAAAAGGTTTCCAGAAGCAAGTCAAAAAGGTTCACCTCGACGTCGGCCAGGTGGGCGCCGTGAACTTCACCCTGCCTCTGGGAGAAGTGACGCAGGAAGTGCAGGTGGAAGATGTGGGCGTGACCGCCGAGCCCACCCGCACCATGGTGAGCTCGGTAATTGACGAGCACAAGATCGAGAACCTGCCGGTAAACGGCCGGCAGTTCATTGATTTCGCGCTGCTGGCGCCGGGCGTGACCATCGGCGACACCACCTCCGGCAGCACCGACGTGATCATCGAGCCGGTGACCAAGCTCTCCTTCGCCGGCCAGAACATTCACTACAACTTTGTGGCCATCGACGGAGCCGACGACATCTCCACCGCCTCCGGGGTGCAGAAGTACACGCCCTCGCAGGACGCGGTGCGGGAATTCCGCGTCATCAATAGCGACTACAGCAGCGAATATGGGCGCGCCGTGGGCGGCATTGTGGACATCATCACCAAGAGCGGAACCAACAAGTTCCACGGCTCGGCCTATGAATACTTCCGCAACGACGCCATGGACGCCAAGAGCCTGCTGGCCTCGCGCGATCCCTCCACCTGCGTGGTGCCGGGCGACCTGAGCTCCGGCGGCTGCCGCCTGCTGGACAAGCTGCGCCAGAACCAGTACGGCTTCACCCTGGGCGGCCCCATCCAGAAGGATAAGACCTTCTTTTTCGCCAACTACGAAGGCCAGCGGCGCAGCGAATCGCCGTATTACAACTCCATCATT
>DATGGJ010000411.1:0-4293 GCA_035308585.1 Terriglobales bacterium | reverse complement strand
GAAATATATCGGGCGCACCAGGCCCTGTCCCTGAAAGTGGATCACGCCCGCATGCGCGTGGTAGTAGACATAGCAGACCAGGAACAGGCTGGAAGCGGCCACCGCGGCGATCATGCATGCCCGGTGGGCGGCGATCCGGCCCCGCTTGATCAGCCCGCGCCCGGTCAGAATGAGCACCGCGCTGGTGCCGTTCAACGTGGCGTTGATGGCGGGAAATGCGGTGTAGTCGAGCATGCTTTAAAAGAGCGCGGCTGCGGCGGCGCCGCAAAAATGTCACGCTGCCGGTTTCGTCGTTCTCCGGTTGGCCATCATAAACGCCAGCCCGAACATGGCCGCCGTGAACAGGGTCAGAATCAACAATGACGTGCCCACCGACAAATCCAGCGAGCTGGTGCCGGGGAAGAGCAATCCCCGCAGCGCTTCCACGCCATAGGTGAGCGGGTTAAGCCGCATCATCCAGCGCAGCCATCCTGAGGCTCCGGAGAGGGGAAACAGCGCCCCCGAAAGCAGCCACAAGGGTATCAAAAACAGATTGATGATGGCATGGAAGACCTGGGTTGAATCCATCGGCCAGGCAATGGCAAAGCCCAGCGCGGTCAAGGAAAAGGAAACCAGGAATACAGTGAGCACCAGCAACCCGAACTGCGCCAGGCCAAAGTGCACGCCAATCGCCGGCGCGAACACCAGGAAAATCAGCCCCTGGGCCGCCGAGAGCGTGGTGCCGCCCAGCACCTTTCCCAGGACGATGGCGGAACGCCGCACCGGGGCCACCAGCACGGAAAGCAGAAATCCCTCGCGGCGGTCCTCGATCACCGACATCATGGTGAAGATGGAGGTGAAGAGCACGATCATGATGAGCGCGCCGGGATAGAAATATTCCAGGTAATGCTGCCCGCCGGCGGAACTGCCGGCATTAAACGACGTGCCGAAGCCGGAGCCGATCACCACCCAGAACAGCAGCGGTGAAAGAATCACCCCCACCACGCGGGTGCGCTGGCGGTAGAAGCGCACCACCTCGCGCCACCATAACGACATAGCCGGCAGCAAGCCCAGGGTGCGGGCCTGCGCGGGAACCGGTAGAGTTGTGCTTTGCGTTGCCACTAACTGCCTTTCTGCGTGCCGGCCGCGGCTTTTGCCGCTACCAGGGGGTCGGCGCCTGGTTTCTCCTGCTTGGCCGCTCTAACCCGCCGCACGCCGGCGGCCGCGTTCTGCAGAAAAACTCCCGACATGGCCAGCAGGATCAGGGTCATGAACAGACCGCCCACGGTAAACGAGAAGCCGTTGGCAAACAGTTCCCCGATGCCTACCAGGGGAAGCACTCCCAGCGCCACCGACAGCGCTACCCATACCAGCATTTCGCCTCCCAATCTGGACTCCGGCTACACCCCGGGCGCCCAGCTAATGTTTCTTCTGCGCCTTGGGCGCCTCTCCGTTGGCCTCCGTCCAGAAACGGTGGCCGGTGCGGTGAATGAACACGTCTTCCAGCGTCGGCTTGCTGACGGAAACAGACTGAATCTCTCCCGGAAATGCCTCCACCACATCGGTGAGGAAGCGGTGGCCGTTTTCGCGCTCGATGCGGACTTTGCCGGCGAGCACGGCAGCTTCCACCGGGAAGCGGGCGCGGATGCGCTCGGCCAGTGACTCCGGCTGGTCCGCTTCCAGCAGGATCACATCGCCGCCGATTTCACGCTTCAAGTCCGCCGGAGTGCCCAGCGCCACCACCTTGCCCTGGTTGAGGATGGCCAGGCGGTCGCATTTTTCGGCTTCCTCCATCAGGTGCGTGGTGACGATGACGGTGACGTGCTCTTCATCGCGCAAAATGCGCAGGTACTGCCACAGATCGCGGCGCGCTCCCGGGTCAAGTCCGGTGGTGGGTTCGTCCAGCAGCAGAACTGAAGGGTGATGCAGCAGGCCCTTGGCCAGTTCCACCCGCCGCTGCATGCCCCCGGAGAAGGTCTCAACGCGCTCATTGGCGCGGTCCGCCAGCCCCACCCGCCCCAGCATCTCCTGGATGCGGGCTCGCAGCGTCGCGCCGCTCAGGCCGTAAAGATGGCCCTGATGACGCAGGTTCTCATAAGCGCTGAGCTTCACGTCCACGCTCTGCGCCTGGAACACCACCCCAATCTGCCGCCGCAAGCCGTTGGGATCTTTGGCGGCATCCCGGCCCTGGATCAAAGCCCGGCCCTCGGAAGGCAGCATCAGGGTGGAAAGAATGCGGAACAGGGTGGTCTTGCCGCTGCCGTTAGGTCCCAGCAGCCCAAACAGTTCGGCGGAGCGCACCTGGAAGGAAACGCCGTCCAGCGCCACCCGTTCTTCATAGCGGTGGCGAATATTGTCTACGACGATAACCGCGGGATTGGGGCTGGGGGCAGGTTGGGAGCCCGTTTCCGCCGCCGGGGCGAATTCAGTGGCTTTCGGAGTCACAAGACATTCTATCGTGCCGCGGTGTTGAGCATCATCAAAGCCAAGAGCAGCGGCAAATAAAAAACCGTGGCCTGCAGCAGGTGGCGGGCAGCGGCCTTGGAGCGCGCGGCCGTGGGCGGCAGGTGCAGCCGGGCCAGCCGCACTCCAAACCACAGCAGGGCCACGCCCATCACCACGGCTCCCGCCAGGTAGATTCGTCCCGACATCCCCAGGTAAACGGGCGCCAGGCTGATGGGAATCAGCGCCAGCGCGTAGAGCACGATGTTGCGCACGGTGGAGCGTCCATCGGCTTCCACCACCGGCAGCATGCGGATGCTGCCGCGCTCATAATCCTCGCGATAAAGCCAGGCAATGGAGAAGAAGTGCGGGAACTGCCACAGAAAAACAATGCCGAACAGCACCAGGGCTTCCCAATCCAGGCGGTTGCGCGCCGCCGTCCAGCCCAGCACCCCGGGCATGGCCCCGGGAATGGCGCCGATGAACGTGCAGATGGGGTGGATCTTCTTCAGCGGCGTGTAGGCGGCCAGGTACATGGCGGAAGTTGCCAGGGTCAAGGCGCCGGTGAGCGGGTTGGTGGCGAGCGTAAGGTAGAGCCCGCCTCCAACGATCATGGCGCCGCCTGCGAGCGCCGCGTGAACCAGGCTCATGCGCCGCGCCGGCAGTGGACGCAGGGCGGTACGGCGCATGCGCGCGTCGGTTTTGTATTCCATCACCTCGTTGAGCGCCGCCGTTCCCGCGGCCACCAGCCCAATCCCGGCGACCGCGTGTACCAGAGTCCAGGACATGGACGACACGCCCGACTTGAAGGCGCCGAAGTAGAAGCCCCACCATGCCGTCATCATGATGAGCGAGGTGACGCCCGACTTGGTCAACTCCCCATAATCCTGCACCAGCCCCATGACTCCGCCGCGGGAAACGGACATCGGGCCCGCGACGCTGAAACTGGTCTCGGACTGCGGGACTAACTGCTGGCTGGCGCTGCTCATGCGTTCACAGCCTTCCTTAATTGACCCGGTGAAAATACCTCCTGCCGCCCATGCTGCATCTGCCGCCAGCTCTGCAGGGCCAGCACCACCGCCGAGGCCAGCACCAGCGCTCCCACCGCCACGTGCGCCACCGTGGAAACCACCATGGGCATTTCCGGCTGTACCGCGTTCTGGCCCCATTGCACGCGGGTGAGATAGGCGGCGAAGCCCAGTCCCAACTGGGTGACCAGCAGCGCCATCAGCACTACCGCCGGGCGCCGCAGCGCGTCCACCGAACCGTGGTCCGCAAGCACGCGGGTGATGGTCCACAGCACGAGCACGGTGACCACCACCGCGCTGATCAAGTGGGGCAGCAGCTTGATGCCGGAGTGGCGGAAGCCCGCGCCCAGGATGAGCTGCACATAGACCGAGGCCGCCGCCAGCGTGGCCAGCGTGGTGAGGGGGAGGCGGTGCGATTCCGGCAATTCGCCCGCCGGCGCTTCCGTCCAGTCACGGCCCGTCACCAGCGCCAGCACCACGACAATGCAGAAGAAGGTCTGCGCCAGGGTGGCGTGGGCGGTGGAGACCGCGGGTGGCAGATAGAACAAAACAGTAATCCCGCCCAGAATACCTTGCGCGATGACGGTTGCCAGCGCGGCGATGCCCAGCTTGCGTACCCAACCCCGGCGGTCCACCCGCCAGGTCCAGACCGCCAAAATGATGGTCAGCAGGCCGATGAGTTCCGCCACCATGCGATGGCCGTGTTCGAATTTCACCCCGCCCACCATGCGCGGCAGTTTATAGAGCGAGCCGAAAGAGGTCGGCCAGTCGGGCACGGAGAGCCCGGCGTCATTGCTGGTAACCAGGCCCCCCGCAATCAGGAGCAGGAAGGTCGCGCCGGCTA
>DATGGJ010000410.1:0-5016 GCA_035308585.1 Terriglobales bacterium | reverse complement strand
CGCGCCATCGCCGCTCTGGTCTACTATCCCCCGGATGGCGAACCCGGGCTGTTGTTCGACAATGACGAGGCGCCGCCCTCGTTCGATGCCTTGTATCCGGACGTTTATCAGGTCAAGAGTTCGGCACCGCAGTTCGAAGCTCATTCCAAAAACTTTGATTCCGCTTTCCTCGCGGCCGAGCCGGCACGCCAGGATTACTGGAATTTCAGCTGGAAGGGCGTGCCTTATCGCGGACTGATTCTGCGCAATGTCGCCATTCGCGACGAGGAGACGGGGCCCACCGATACCGACGTGGCAGTGGACGTCTTCTATGCCGCGCCCACTCTGGACATCACTCGCCGCGCCGACGAAGTAGGCTTGATGGTGGGCGGAGCCAGCCTGCTGCTTCTGATACTCACCGGGCTGCTGGCGGCATGGGCGGTGCGCCGCGGCTTGTGGCCCTTGCGCGACCTGGCGGGAGAGGCGGCCGCAATTTCGGTGAAGAACTGGGACTTTCGTCCCCCTAAGGACGCTCTCGAGACCTCTGAACTGGCGCCCCTGGCCCAGGCCATCGAAACCGTGCTCAGCAAGCTGGAGCTGGCTTTTGTGCAACAGCGTGAGTTCCTGGCCGACGCCGCACATGAGCTGAAAACCTCGGTGGCTATTCTGAAATCCACCTTCCAGTCTCTGCTGCAGAAGCCGCGCTCGCCCCACGAGTACCGGGCCGGGCTGCTGGACCTGCTGGGCGATGTGGACCGGCTGGAGGAACTGCTCAACCGCATGCTGCGCCTGGCGCGGGCGGAGCAGCAGGCGGCCGATGGCGGGTCGAACACGCTGGAGGTGGCGGACCTGGCTTCCACCTGCGAGATGGCGGTGGCGCGCATCAAGAGCCTGGCCGCGGCGCGTGGCGTGGAAGTCCAACTGGCCAGCAATGGCGGCGGCGAAGTAAACGCCGATGCCGACGACTTGGAGCTGGTGTGGGTGAATCTGCTGGAAAATGCCATCCAGCACAGTCCCCCGAGTTCCATGGTGCGGCTGCAGGTGCAGCCGGAGGCGAACGGCGCCTCCATCAGCGTCCAGGATTGGGGCACGGGCATTGACCCGGAAGATCTCCCCTATATCTTCGAGCGCTTCCGCCGGGGCGACCGCTCACGTTCGCGCGAGACCGGGGGCTTTGGACTGGGGCTGGCCATCGCCAAGGCTATCGTGGAAGCCTACGGCGGAAACATCCAGGCGGAGAGCACGCTGCACGAAGGAACGCGCGTTTGGGTCCGCCTGCCGCTGAGCCGGCAGGCCGAGCCCAAGTCGTCTCCGGTGACCTCTCCGGAAACATCATGACCCAGCGCGCCGCACCTTCTTTCCTCCGCTTTGCATGGAGAATCAGCACACGCCCACTCCCGATTTGGCACCTGCAGTTAAATTTTTCTTCCTGTAAGTGCTCCTTCTTTGCCCCAGAGGTCTAGCCTTTTCCTGTCCGCTTATTGACCTAACCATCTGGCGCAACCGACCCTTCCCCGCCCTTGGCGGGTTTGATCAGGGACCCCAATTTCATCACAAAGGAGCCTTTATATGTTTGCACGCATGCTGGAAGGCAATCTGAAGCTGGATAAGAAGCCGGAATTCATGAAGAAAATGCGCGAGGAGATCATGCCGACGCTCAAGCGGCAGACCGGCTTCGCCGACATCATCGGTCTGGAGCACGACGTCAAGCCGGAGAAATTCTGCTTCCTCACCCTGTGGCACACCAAAGCGGACGCCGAGCGCTATGAGCGCGAGACGTTCCCCAAACTGAACGAGATCATTAAGCCCTACCTGATCATGCCGGTAGTGGTGAATACCTTCAAGGTGGAAACCACCATCTCCGAGCATGTGATTGCCGCAGTGGCGGCTTGAACGGCAAGCCCTCGCTGCGCAAACGGCCCCGGCATTCGCCCCGCCGGGGCCGCTTTGTTCTGCTTTAGCGCAAAGATCGCAGACACTCGGAGAATCAGGGTAGAGACGTTACAGGCCACGCTTTGTTGGAAGAGGTAACAAGTTAGGTCAGGTCTGGAAATAGCGTAATTACGTGTGCAGTTACGGCGCGCTTGCGGCTTTCGCCTTGACCACGCTCTGCAACTCCTTGGCCGCCTCCGGCGAAAGGTCCGCGAATTCAATACCCATGCCCATGCTGGGATGGACCACGCGAACCACGCCCGGCAGACGAATGCGGGCGCCGGCCGCTTGAAACAGGACCTCCACCGAGGTTCCCACCGGTTCCGGGGTAAGGGTTTCCATATAGCAGCCGCTCAGGCTGATGTCGCTGAGAAAGCCCCGCAGGGGCGCATTGCTTCCGCGCTTGCAAAATTGGGCTTCGCAGCGGAAATCGTAGCGGGTTGCCGGACGTTTCTCCATTCTGTCAAATTTAATCATGACTCCCGCCCCCGCTAACAAGTTACGAAAGGCGTTTGCCGCTCGTCTCCGCTTCCCTACGCCTTCCCGAAGTTCCGCCCTTGCGATAATCTGGCGTGTTTTCACTGGAGCAAACCATGCCTGACCCCTCTGCCGCCTATCTCTCCGAAGCGGTTCGAGCCCTGCGCGCTTACAAGAAATTGGCGGAAGGCGCGCTGGCCCAGCTCAGCGACCAGGAGTTCTTTGGCAAGCCCGACCCCGAGTCGCTCAGCTGCGCTCTGCTGGTAAAGCATATTGCCGGCAACCTGCGTTCGCGCTTCACCGATTTCTTAACCAGCGACGGGGAGAAGCCCGACCGCCACCGCGATCAGGAATTCGAGGACGCCGCAGGCGCTACCCGGGCCGGCCTGATGCGCTCCTGGGAGGAGAACTGGACGCTTATGTTCCGCGGCCTGGAGGCGCTGCGATCGGAGGACCTGGAGCGCACCGTCACCATTCGCAGCGAGCCCTATTCCGTGCTCAAAGCTCTGAACGTGGCCTCGCTGCACTATGCCTACCACATCGGGCAGATCGCCTACTTGGCCAAGCACCTTCGGGGCCCCGAATGGAAGTCGCTCAGTGTGCCCAAGCCGGGCCAGGAGAAATACAAACCATGATTGCATGGCAGATACCAGAACCCATGCCCCTACGCCACCGCCGCGTCCCCGCGCGAATGTTAAAATTAAGGGTTTCCTGCTGCACTCCGCATCCCCGGCGCGTAGGAACGGAAGGTGAGAAACCTTAATGGCTGAAACCATGCTGGCCGTGGTGAAGCCCGAGCCGAAGCCGGGCGCCGAAGTACGCGATGTCGCCATCCCCACAGTTGGCCTCACCGATGTTCTGGTCAAGGTTAAGGTGGCCTCTGTCTGCGGCACCGACCTGCACATCTACAACTGGGACCCCTGGGCGCAGCGCCGCATCCACCCGCCGCTCATCCCCGGCCACGAATTCTGCGGGGTGGTGGCCGCGGTAGGCGCCGAGGTTACCAGCGTCAAGGAAGGCGACTTCGTTTCCGCTGAAATGCACGTGGCCTGCGGCAAGTGCCTGCAGTGCCGCACCGGCGAAGCTCACATTTGCCAGTTCGTCAAAATCATCGGGGTAGACGACAATGGCGCTTTCGCCGAGTACGTGCGCATCCCCGAATCCAACATCTGGAAGCTGGACCCCGAAATTCCGCAGGAGTACGCCTCCATCCTCGATCCCCTGGGCAACGCGGTGCACACCGTGCTGGCCGGGGAAATCGCGGCCAAAACCGTGGCCGTTACCGGCTGTGGTCCGATTGGGCTGTTCTCCATCGCCGTGGCCCGCGCCTGCGGAGCCACCGCGGTTTACGCCATCGAGACCAACCAGTACCGCCGCAAGGTAGCCCAGCAGATGAAGGCGGATTACGTTCTCGATCCCAAGACTGAAGACGTGCGAACCTTCGTGATGGACCACACCGGGGGCCAAGGCGTGGATGTGGTGCTGGAGATGGCCGGCCATCCGGAGGCCATCCGAACAGCTTTCAACATCGTGCGCCGCGGCGGCCGCATTTCCCTCCTGGGCCTCACCTCCAAGCCCATCGCCTTGAACTTCTCCGAAGACATCATCTTTAAGGGCATCACCATCCAGGGCATCAACGGAAGGCGCATGTACCAGACCTGGTACCAGATGACCGCCCTGCTCAAGGCGGGCAAGCTCGACCTTCATCCCGTCATCACCGACCGCATGTCCATGAAGGATTTCAGCAAGGGCATGGAGCGCTTGCGGACCGGGGAAGCCAGCAAAATCCTGCTCTACCCCAATGGGGTGAAGTAATAGACATCGGAATCAACCACAGAGGACACAGAGGTCACAGAGAAGGTCTTTTTCAGTTCATTTGCCACGAAGGGCGCGTAGGGACGCGGGCCATCAAATCAGCCAATCCTAATATTTTTCCACAGAATTTCTCTGTGACCTCTGTGCCCTCCGTGGTGAGATTATTCTTTTGCCAGTTTGAGAGCGGCGGAATTCATGCAGTAGCGCAACCCGGTGGGCGCGGGACCGTCTTCGAAAACGTGCCCCAGATGGGCCCCGCAGCGGGCGCACAGCGCTTCCGTTCGCACCATCCCGTGACTGCGGTCAACCTGGGCTTCCACCCTGTCCCCTTCCAGCGGCTGCCAGAAGCTGGGCCAGCCCGTGCCTGATTCGTACTTGGTATCAGAACTGAACAGCGGCTCCCCACAGCACACGCACTTGTAGGTGCCGTGTTCCTTGGCATTCCAGTAACGCCCGCTGAAGGCCGGCTCGGTGCCCTTCTGCCGGGTTACGTAGTACTCCTCGGGCGAAAGTTGCTGGCACCACTCGGCGTCGGATTTAGCGATCTTGTCTGCCATTGGTGAAAAAGGAGTCAGTTATCAGGAGTCGGGAGTCAGCAAAATCTTGGCGAGCTGCCACTGTGACAAACCAGATGCTGGCACCAGTTGCCAACTGCCAGCTACTAACCACCAACTACCCTGACTCCTGACTCCCGACTCCTGACTACTCTAATTTGGCACTCATCGTGATCTTCGCATTCAGCACTTTGGAAACCGGGCAGCCCGCCTTGGCCGCCTCCGCCAACTTCTGGAAAGTTGCGGCATCCGCTTTCGG
>DATGGJ010000409.1:0-3324 GCA_035308585.1 Terriglobales bacterium | reverse complement strand
ACTTAACATTCCCGTGAAATCCATCTGAAAAGAGAGGGGTAACGAGCGGGTGCTTTGCCCTTGGTTTAATCCGGGAACCTACCGGACCGGCTACTGTTTCCAGGCCACGGCCACGCCATCGCGCAGGGGAATGATGGTGGTCACGAATTCGGGCGAAGTGTAAAGCAGGCGGTTGAATTCCAGGATGGCCTGGGTTTCAGAATCGGCCCTATCCGCGGGCTGGCCGACTTTGCCGCTCCACAACACGTTATCGGTGACGAACAGACCGCCCTTGCGCACCCGCTTGGCGGCCACCCGAAAAGCGCGCGGGTAGTCCACTTTATCCACGTCGTTGAAGACGATGTCGAATGGCTCTTTCTGCTCGGAGAGAAGTTCCAGCGCGTCGCCCACGTGGATAGTGACGCGTTCGAGCACGCCGGCGCGCTCCAGGTTGCGGCGCGCCTCATCGGCGTTTTTGCGGCTGCCGTCGGTGTAGATAACGCGCCCTCCTTCGCCCACCGCCCGTGCCCACCAGATGGTGGAGTAGCCGATGGCCGAGCCCATCTCAAATACTGTGCGCGCCTTGATCATGCCCGCGAGCTGGTAGAGCAGGCGTCCCACCGCCGGCCCGACGATGGGAATGCTGCGCGCGGCCGCCTCCGCCTCCATGTCGCGCAGGGTGGCGTCCCGTTCCGGCAGGATGGAATAAAGATAATCTTCCACGGCTCCATGGGTGATGCCCCCCATGCGCCAGTAAGCGCGAACATCGGTTTGATCTGGCACGCGGCTCCAATCCGAGGCTTTCAATCGTCAATCATCAATCTTCAATCGTCAATTAATAACATTCTTCAATCTTCATTCTTCAGTTAAAGGGTTTGCCCCGGCTTCATTTCCACCACTTCCATGTCCTTGACCAGCTGCTTGAATTGAGCCACGGTTCCGGTCAGCACCGGGAAGGTGCCGAAGTGCATGGGAACCACCGCCTTGGGTTTAAGCAGTTTGCAGGCGTAAGCAGCCTCGCGCGGCGACATGACGTAATGGTCGCCGATGGGCAGCAAGGCAACGTCGGGCGCGTACAGTTCGCGGATAATCTGCATGTCGCCGAACACCGCCGTATCCCCGGCGTGGTAAATCTTCAGCCCATTCTCGAATTCAATCACGAAGCCGCAGGCCTCGCCACCGTAAACGATCTGCTCGCCATCCTGGATGCCGCAGGAATGGTCGGCATGCACCATGGTCACGCGAATGTCGCCCACCGCCTGGGTGCCGCCCTTGTTCATGGGCGAAGTGTTCTTGACTCCCTTTTTCTCCAGCCAGCCGCACAGCTCAAAAATGCCCACCACTTTGGGATTGTGCTGCTTGCCGATCTCCACCGCGTCGGCAATGTGGTCGAAGTGGCCGTGGGTGCAGAGCATGGCGTCCACTTTGCTGAACTTCTTTTCCTTCTCCGGGCACAGGGGATTACTCATCACCCAGGGGTCCACCACCACGGTTTTGCCGCCGGGAGTCTGCATGCGGAAGGTGGCGTGTCCCAGCCAGGTCAGCTTAACGCCTTTCAGGTCCATGATTCCTCATTCTTCTTTCTTGTTCTGCGATTCAGTCCAGCCGCGGTAGCCGCCGGCCAGAGAAATTACGTTCTTGAAACCCATCTTCTTGAGCATCCAGGCGGAAAGGGCGGAACGGCTGCCCCCTCCGCAGTAAAGCACAATCTTCTTCTCTTTGTCGGTCGTGACCTGGTCAATGTTGTGCTCCAGCATGCCACGGGAAATGTGCACCGCTCCGGGAATCATGCCCTTGGCGGCGTCGTCTTTTTCCCGCACATCAATCAGGGCGAAATCCTGCGCCCCGTTCCGCATGCGCCGCAGGTCTTGGGGACCAATCTCCTGGATCTCGCTTTTGGCCTCGCTTACCAGCTGTTTGAACTCCGGCATGGGCATTAGGTTCTCTCCACACAAAAATCGAAAGTTAGCATTTTATCGTTTATGCTATGCCCGTGTCAGAACTTCAGGTTTTGCTTTCCCGCGAACAGATTGCGCAGCGCGTCAGCGAAATGGCGGCGCAGATTACCCGCGATTTTGCCGGACAGGCCGTCATCTTTGTAGGCGTGCTCAAAGGCGCGGCCATTTTCCTCAGCGACCTGGCGCGCCAGGTGCCGCTCGATTCCACCTTCGACTTTATCGGCGTGTGCAGTTACGGGCAGCAGGCGGCGGCCGCGGGCACCCCTAATGGCGGCTGGGATTCCACCGGCGAAGTGCGCCTCACCAAGGACGTGGAGCACTCCATGGCCGGCAAGAACGTGCTGCTGGTGGAAGACATCCTCGACACCGGCCTCACCCTGACCTACATCAAAAAGCTGCTCCTCAACCACCAACCCAAGAGCCTGCGCGTGGTGGCGCTGCTGGATAAGCCTTCCCGCCGCAAGAAGCCCATGCAGGCGGATTACGTGGGCTTCACCATTCCCGACAAGTTTGTGGTCGGCTACGGCATGGACCATGCCGAGCGCTACCGCAACCTGCCCGACATCTGCATTCTGTCTGACGCCGTGCTAAGCTCAGAAAAATAGCTGGTCCGCCGGAACGGCCTGTTCATGCACCCATTCATTAAATGGACCCTGCTGGTCCTGACTCCATTCGCTCTTTGGATCCTGCTTTCGGCGGTGCGCTCCGGGCACCTGCGTCCGCTTTATGAAAAGCATGTGCGGCAGACGCGCCGGGAGCGCATCTTCCTCTCCTCGCTTTCGTTTTTTCTCGGCTTTGCCGCGGTGCGCCTGCTTACCCATGCCATTCGCGATGGCCTGGGCCCTTTCCACGACCTCTCCGTGCATGGCCGCCACATTCACCACCTGGTGTGGGGAATCCTGCTGCTTCTGCTGGTCGGATATAGCTGGCTACTGCAGGTAGGCACCGGCCAGGGCGGCTACACCTGGCTGGGCAGGCTCACCGCCATTCTTTACGGTCTGGGCGCGGCGCTCACCCTGGATGAGTACGCCCTGTGGCTGAACCTGCGTGACGTCTACTGGGAGCGTGAAGGTCGCGCCAGCATTCACGCCGTCATCTTTTTCGGCGGGCTGCTCTCGGTGGGCATTTGGGGCGGGCCCTTCCTCCGCGCTCTCACCCGCGACGCGGTGCGCCTTCTGCGCGGGCGGGCGCGCGAAGTGGCCGCAGGAAAGTGAGCTTCAACTCGCACCGCCAGCCACTAACCACAAGCTGCCAACTACTGGCTCAATGAGGATCGCTGGAGCCATCGCCCACCCCGCCCTTGGGCAGAGGTCCCTGGCCCTGCTGGTCTTCTCCCGGGCGGCGCAGCGTGGGTGCCCCCGGAGTCCGGGCCCCGGGTTCCTGCTGC
>DATGGJ010000408.1:0-3778 GCA_035308585.1 Terriglobales bacterium | reverse complement strand
ACCAAGGTTTTCGCCCGCAACATTCGCATCGTCACCGGAACGCAGGCGGCGGACGCGCGCGGACAGATCACGCGCAACGACGCGGCCAGCGGCAGAATCACGCTGCAGGACGAGCTCTCGGCCAGGCCGGTGATCTTCCGCGTGACCCCGGCGACTGTGGTCAAGGGCAGCTCCGGCACGAGCACGCTGGCGCAATTGCAGCCTGGATCGCTGGTGACGGTGAAGTTCTCTCCCGGCCGTGGAGACCGCGACGTGGCGCAGGAGATTTCGGTCATCGCCGCCCCCGGCTCCATCTTTACCTTTTATGGCAGGATCACGTATCTGAACATGTCCACGCGCACCCTGGCCGTAGCCAATGAGAGCGACAAGAAAACCTATGACATCAAGTTCACCCCCGCAGCCGTGGATCCGCAGATGCTGGGCGAGGGCAAGCTGGTGCTGGTGAAAGCCAGGTTTAACGGCACCGGCTATACCGCCGATAACGTGCAATTCATGAAGGCCAAGCCGCAATAGAGGCGAACGTCGGGCGCGCCGCCCGCGAACGCTTTCCGTTCGAGGGTGAATCGTGAGGCGCTTCGGCGCGTCCCAGCGGCGCGGGCTATCCCCGTAACGTGGCGCCATCCTGAGAGTTTTCCGGCCGAAAAGCCTACCCTGTGCTTGTCGGAGGGCATCTTGCAAGGCAGTCGCTGCAAAGTTCCTGGGGAACAAAAGAAAAGGCGGCGCTTCCCGCGCCGCCGCTGGCAAATCTTTAAAATTCAGGACCGCTGAGGCCTTTTAAACAGGATGCCGGCGATAAAGGCTACGGCCGCGCCCAAAAGCCACTCCAGCCGCCACACCTGCACTGCCTGCCAGTCCAGGACCGTGCCAACGGTGTAAAAGAATCCGAGGAACACAGCGGCAAAGATGCATCCCAGGCCAGCGGCAAAGGCCACGAGGGACATCGTGCCCAAGCCAGTGCCTTGCTTTACCCCACTCAGGAAGTTGGCAAAAGGCCGCAGGTATCGCCCTGCGCCCCCAGAAGCGCGTCCCAGCGCCCCGCGGGTTTCGCCGCATACGTGGCAAAAGCGGGCGCCAACCACGAATTCGTTGCCACAGCGGTCGCAGACCTCCACCATGCGCCCAGGGGCTTCCTGGGCTTGCGCTTGCGACACGGGGGGCTGCCAGAATTCCTGCCCTGCACTATGGACGACTCCTGACATACGGTAAACTCCCACGATTACCTGTTTATCCGCACGATAATGACCAAATCCTACGCTCACAAGTAACTTAATTTGTTCAGGTTACGGACAGCCGTCTAGGGCCCTTTGTAGCCTCGGAAAGCAAGAATTACCCGTACCAGGAAAGAATGGCCCAAAGCTGGAAACCTTCTACCTAGGTGCGGTGTCGCAAAACACCGTCAGGGGCCGGCTTCGGGTAAACTGACTTCAGATTGCCCGTGAAGCCCCGGAACATCACCCTCATTACGGCCCTGTACTGGGTGGCATTGTGCCTGGCCCTGAGCTGTGGCAGTGCAGCGGCGCTGATGCCGCAAGAGCCCGTACCGGGGGCCGCCTCCCCTACTGGTCCCCCCGCCGAGGATAATCTGGCCAAGAGCGGTTTTGACCGCTTCTATAATCTGGATTACGAGCGTGCCATCCGCGATTTTGAAGCCGATCTGAAAACCCATCCGGATGATCCTTTCGCCATCAACCACCTGCTGACGGCGCGGTTATTCCACGAACTCTACGGTATGGGGGTGCTGGACACCGCCTACTACTCCAACAACAGCTTTATCAGCCAGCCCCATCGCAAGCCCGACCCCAAAGAGCAGGAGCAAATCAAGGAGCTCATTAATCGCGCACTCAAGCTGGAAGATGGCCGCCTGGAGCATGACAGCAAGGACGTGCAGACTCTCTATGCTCGGGGTGTGACCCGGGGTCTGCGGGCCACCTACACAGCACTGGTGGAGCGCTCCTGGTTCTCCGCCCTGCGCAGCGCTCTGGGGGCGCGCCGCGACCACCAGCACGTGCTGGAACTGGACCCCAGCTATACCGACGCCAAAATGGTGGTGGGCATTCACAATTACGTGGTCGGCAGCCTGCCCTGGGGGGTGAAGATGGCGGTGGCGGTGGTGGGCATTGGCGGCAACAAGAAGAAGGGCATTCAGTATTTGTACGACGTAGCCAACTGCTCCTCCTGCCAGGCCAGCACCGACGCTAAGGTTGTGCTGGCACTCTTCCTGCGCCGCGAAGGCCGCTACCCGGAAGCGCTGGAGGCCATACAGTCACTGGCGCGAAGCTACTCCCGCAACGTCTTGTTTGCCCTGGAAGAGCCAAACATCTTGCGGTCCATGGGCAAGAATCAGGAGGCGGAGGCGGGCTACCGCAAGATTTTTCAGGAGGGCAGGGAAGGCCGCTTCAACGGCCACTACGAAATCGCCGCCTACAGCCTGGGTGAGCTGCTGCGAGCGCAAAGGAATTACCAGGTGTCGGCGGACGCTTATAACCTGGTGGACACAGTGCGGCAGCCTGACCCGGAGGTGCAGCAGCGCGCCGACCTGGCGGCGGGGGAGATGTACGACCTGATGAAAAAGCGCGATCTGGCCTTGAAAAAATATGAAACGGTAATCGCGGAAGACTCGGGCACGGAGCCGGCGGACTTAGCCCGCAAGCACATTAAAGAGGCTTATCGGACGGATTGAGGGAGGGCGAAAAAGGAAAAGCTATTCACCGCCGAAACCCAGAGACCGCAGCGAAATTCAACTTCAAAAAGACCCGGCTCTCGGCGTCTCGGCGGTTAAAATAATCATGGAACTTCTATCATCCCGGCACGTATCTCAGGCAGAGGGAAGCCTATGTATTGCAACTACTGTGGCAAGGTCATCCAGGACGACGCCAATCTTTGCGCCTATTGCGGCAAGCGGGTGGGCGCGGTAGTGGCCCGCAAACGGCTGGTACGCCCGCGCATCGGGCGCAAAATCGCCGGTGTGTGCCTGGGGTTTTCCGAATTTTTCGACATTGACGTCACTCTGGTTCGGGTTATCTGGCTGATTGTCGCCATCGCTACCGGCGGCATGGGCGCGGTCGCCTATGTGATCGCCTGGATCATCATGCCGGAGGAGCCGCAACTGCTTCCAGCCCCGGCCGCCGGACAGCGCGTGACCAGCAGCTAGGCCGATGCGACGCGTCATCATGGCACTGGCGGTGGTGGGCGTGTATCTGGCGGTTCGCGCCCTGCAAATCCACTACAGCACGGGTGTGACTCCCTGCAGCATCAACGATGTGTGGGACTGCGGCATCGTCAATCGCGGTCCCTATTCCGTCATCCAAGGCGTGCCGGTGGCGCTGATCGGCATTCTCGGCTACACCTTCCTGTTTGTGATGGAAGCCCTGAAGAAGTGGCGCGTTATGGCCGTGGCCTCGCTGGGCGCGCTGGCATTCTCCTTGTACCTCACTCACATTGAAGCCAGTATCCTGCAGGTGTGGTGCGAATATTGCGTGGGCTCGCTGATCACCATCAGCCTGATCACGCTGTTGGCAATTATTCAGCTGATCGTTTACCGCCGCCCTCGCGTTCCCGAGAGCCAAGCCGCGACTTCGGCGGCCAAGTAGTTGTTGCCGGCAGACTAGACATGCTTTGTGGCGCCGGCGCCCCAGGGTGCTATTCGTAACGAAGCGCGATCAAGGGGTCTACCGCGGTGGCCCGCTTTGCCGGGAGTGTGCAGGCGGCTAGTCCAACTACCAGCAGCAGGGCGACGACTGCGGCGAATGTCACCGGATCGCGCGCGGAAACGCCCCAA
>DATGGJ010000407.1:0-3158 GCA_035308585.1 Terriglobales bacterium | reverse complement strand
GCAGAAGATTCGTGGGAAGTTAGCCTGAATAAAAGCGTTTGGGCAAGACGTGTGTGGTTCCAGAACGGACCAGGTGGGTGCCGCCCCTACGGGGCTGTTTCTTTCTAGTGAGCTGTGTCCCAGGACTTCCGTCCTGGGCTTTATTATTTCGCCCCTTCGGGGCTGGGACAGGAATCGGGAAATTTTGGTATGGAACTCCCAACCCGGTTCTCCAGTGTCGCGTTTCAAGTTTCAGTTCAGCTTGCCGTCCTGGGGAACTTGAAAACTCGAAACTCACCTGGCAACGTTGCAACCTTGAAACCTTGCAACCTTGCAACCTTGAAACCTTGAAACCTTGCAACCTTGAAACCTTGCAACCTTGCAACCTTGAAACCTTCCCCCTCCGCCCCCGCTGGGTTAATCTCATATCTGCATGGAACAGCGGCTCATCCTGGTCAACCAGCTGGTGAAGCTGGGGGTGGCGGCGGCCATCGCCAGCGCCCAGGTGCGCTCAGTGTGGTTCAAGGGCCTGCTGTTCAAGGAAGAGCGGACCACGGCGGAAAAGATCCGGCTGGCCCTGTTCATTGGCGCTCCTTTCGCCCTGGGCGTGCTGGTGCGGGCCAGCGTCAAGAACTTTCTCTCCGCCGACATGTCGTTCGAGGCCACCATCCTGATCGGGGTGATCGGGGGGCGGGTGGCCGGCGCGGTGGGCGGAGGATTTGTCGCTCTGCCGGGATTGCTGCACGGCGAGTGGCTGGGCCTGCCATTCAATCTGCTGGCCGGGCTGGTTGCCGGCATGTTGCGCAACCTGGCGGGCGCCCGCGACGACATCTGGTCGTTTTCACCTTTCATTGATCTCAGCGTTTATCGCTGGATCCGCCGCAACCTGCCTCGTCCCAAGCTGGACTGGCAGATCATGTTCTTCTTCACCATCATCGTGTTGCGGCTGGCGCGCCAGGCCCTGGCCCGGCAATTTCCGCGCCTGATTTTTTCTGTGGACAGTCCCAACTGGCTGGTCGAAGTGGGGATTTATGCCACCGCCATCGTCTCCATCGCCATCGCGCTCAAGATCTGGAACAACACGCGCATCGAGATGAAGCTGGAAGAGCAGCACCGCGCGCTGCTGCAGGCGCGCATGGAGGCGCTGCAAAGCCAGATCAACCCGCACTTTCTGTTTAATACTCTGAACTCGGTTTCCTCGCTGGTGCGCTTCGACCCCGACACCGCGCGCGATCTCATCATCAAGCTGGCCAACATTTTGCGGCGGCTGCTGCGCTCGAGCGATGCCTTTGTGCCATTCCGCGAGGAACTGGAATTTATTGACGATTACCTGGATATCGAAGTGGTGCGCTTCGGGCGGGACAAGCTGAAGGTGATCAAGGAACTCGACCCCGCCTCGCTGGACGTGCTGGTTCCGGGGATGCTGCTGCAGCCGCTGGTGGAAAACTCCATCAAACACGGGCTCTCCACCAAGATTGACGGCGGCAGCATTTACCTGCGCAGCCAGGTGGGAGAGGGCATGCTGCAGATCGAGGTGGAGGACGATGGAGTGGGCATGGGCTCAGCCAACCTGCTGGAGCGGCCCACCGGCCTGGGTGGAACCGGCATCGGCATGGCCAATGTGGCCGAGCGGCTCAAGGTGCTTTACGGCGAGGCCGCCCGCATGGTCATTGACAGCCGCGAAGGCCGGGGCACCCTGGTGCGCCTCCGCCTGCCGGTGCTGCACAGCGCCGACACTCCCCCCGATTTCTACGTGGCCCGCTCCAGCACCCGGCGGTAGAACTCCTCATATTGGGGGATGATTTTATCGGTGCAGAAGCGCAACTGCGCCGCCTGACGCGCCTGCCTGCCCATGGTCCGCAGCCGCGACTCGTCCCGCAAAAGTTCGATGGCGTAGCGGGCCATGGTGGCGACATCGCCGACGTCGGCCAGAAAGCCGCTTACCCCATGCTCCACCACTTCCGGCACGCCGCCCACCCGGGTGGCGATGGGAACCACCTCGCAGGCCATGGCTTCCAGAGCGGCCAGCCCGAACGATTCCAACTGGCTGGGCAGGAGCATTACGTCGGCCAGGGCCAGCTTCTCGTTGATGCGGTCCTGCTTGCCCAGAAAGAGCACGCGGTCGTGGATTTTTTTCTGCACCGCCAGCCATTCCGCCTGCGAACGATCAGGTCCGTCGCCGATCAGCAGCAGGCGTGCTGGGACTTCCTTCTGCACCCGGTCAAAGATTTCAATCACGTCCAGCAGCCGCTTGACCGGGCGGAAATTGGACAAGTGGACCAGAATGCGCTCGTCCGGCTGCGCATATTCCGCCCGGCGCTGGGCGGCATTGCGGTCGCGCAGGTAAAGGTCGCAGTTGACGAAGTTGTAGATCACCTCGATGGAATTGGGGATGTCGAACTCGCGCAGGGTGCGTTCGCGCAGGTACCTGGAGATGGCGGTCACGCCGTCGCTCTGTTCGATGGAAAAGCGCGTAATCGGCAGGTAGGAGCGGTCCTGGCCCACCAGCGTAATGTCGGTGCCATGCAGGGTGGTGACGAAAGGAAGCCGCCGCCGCTGGCCGCGCCCGGTGGCCAGCATCTGTTTGGCCAGCAGGGCGCTCACCGAGTGGGGGATGGCGTAGTGCACGTGCAGCAGGTCGAGCTCGTAGATTTCAGCCACTTCGGCCATGCGCGTGGCCAGTGCCAGGTCGTAAGGCGGGTAGTCGAACAGCGGGTAGTGCGAGACTTCGACCTCGTGGTAGTAGATGTTGGGCTGCGGCCCGGTCAGGCGGAAAGGTTGGGAGTAGGTGATGAAGTGCACCTGGTGGCCGCGCTGGGCCAGCTCAATGCCCAGTTCGGTGGCCACCACTCCGCTGCCGCCGTAGGTCGGATAACATGTGATCCCGATATTCATGCGCCCCAATGCCGTCGCTGCTGAGGGATTCGATGGAGAGCGGGCGGGAAGGATGCAAAAACCGCTCAGTAGTTGGTAGCTGGTAGTCGGTAGTTGGGAACGCGGCTTGAACCAACTACCAACTGTTCCATCCCATAGTTAAGAGCCAAGACCTAGAAGCATTAGCTAGGAGCTAGGAGCTAGCAGCTAACAGCTATAGCAGCTGCTTCCACGAAATCAGCTCCACGCCATGCCGCTGCAACGCTTCCCGCGCAGCCTCCGAGGTTAGCACCTGCAGTTCCTGG
>DATGGJ010000406.1:0-5629 GCA_035308585.1 Terriglobales bacterium | reverse complement strand
GCTGAAGCGCGTCGGCCAACCGGAGGAGTTCGCCAATGCGGTGGTTTGGCTGGCTTCCGAGCGTGCCTCCTATATCACCGGGCAGACACTGCTGGTGGACGGCGGAGCCTATAAGGGCACCAGCTAGGATTTGATAGCCGGTAGTCAGTGGCTATTTTGTCGCTGCTCGTGGCCGTTGAGAAACACAACAATTGAAGCAGGGTCACGAGCTACCAACTACCAACTAGGATTTTCTTCCTACAGTCTTCCGAACCTTGCGGATTTGCGGTAGACTTCTGGCCACTCCCAGGGACCATATCCTCGCCCCGGGACTTTCACATCTTTTTGAATCGTTTTTCGCGGTGGAACTGATCGCGGCTGTTATCACGGAAGTCGCTACAAAGCAAAGCTCCCGGCGGAGCGGTATTCAGGGGAAGAGGTGCATCATGCGAACGGTTCTGAGAGTTCTGGGTTTGGTATGGCTGGCGGCCTCACTCGCGGCCTTAATGTGGGCCCAAGGCGGCGCTACCGGCGCGATGATCGGACAGGTTGTGGACCCCAGCGGCGCGGTGGTGCCTGGGGCGACGGTTAGGATCGTGAACCACGCCACCGGCCAGGTGGCGCGCACGCTCAAAACTGATGCCAGCGGCTCCTTTACCGCTCTGCTGCTGCCGGTGGCCGCCTACGACGTCACCGTCAGCGCCCCCGGCTTTGCCCAGGGCACGGTGAACAGTGTGGATGTGCGCGTCACTGAGACCACGCGCATGACCGCCAAACTGGTGCCCCAGACGGTCAAGCAGGAGGTCGAGGTCGAGGCCGAAGTCCAGACGGTGGAGACCACCACGGCCACCACCGGTGAAGCCATCGAGTCCAACTCCATCCGCACCCTGCCCCTGGCCACACAGAACTTTCAGCAGCTGTTGAGCCTCTCTGCCGGGGCGTCCAGCCAGCTCAACGCCTCGGCGCAGTTGGGCCGCGGCGACGTGCGCATCATCGTCAACGGCCAGCGCGAGGACAACAACAACTATCTGGTCGAAGGCATCACCGCCACCG
Source organism: Terriglobales bacterium (assembly GCA_035308585.1). Classification (GTDB taxonomy): domain Bacteria; phylum Acidobacteriota; class Terriglobia; order Terriglobales; family Acidobacteriaceae; genus JAICWP01. The sequence continues at coordinate 4,597 of DATGGJ010000406.1, read as the reverse complement.
ATTACAACGTCGCCGAACTGACCAACACGCCTCTGCCCAATCCTGACGTGGTGCAGGAATTCAAGGTGCAGACCTCGCTCTATGACGCCAGCCAGGGCCGTAACGGCGGCGGCAACGTCAACGCCATCCTTAAGTCGGGCACACGCGCGTTCCATGGCGATGGCTACGAATTTTTCCGCAACGACGTGCTCAACGCCAATGAATTTTTCCTGAAGCGTAGCGGACAGCCGCGCCCGGTGATCAAGCAGAATATTTTCGGCGGCAGCCTGGGCGGGCCCGTCGGCAAGGACGGGAAATTTGGTTTCTTCTTCGTGAATTACCAGGGCACGCGCCAGCGCAGCGGCCTCTCTGGCGGCACCTTTATCAGCACGCTTTTGCCGGTATTGCCCACGGACCGCTCCGCGCAGTCGCTGCTCAACACCTTCTTTCCCGGCCAGAGCGGGGTGCAGATTGACCCCGTCGCCCTCAAGCTGCTCAACTTCAAGAGCAATCAGTTCGGCAATACGCCTGGCGGCTACCTGTTTCCGACTGTGCCCGGAACCCCCGGGTTCGACAGCGCCGGCAATCTGAGGACGGGCCCTTTCGCTTTCAGCAAGCCCGGCCGCTTCACTGATGACCAGTTCACCACCAACTGGGACCGCGAGTTCCGGGGCGGCCAGGACAAGGTCGCGTACCGCTTCTTCTTTTCCAACTCTGAGCAACTGGTGCCGTTCGGCGCCGGCGGGCTGCAGGCTTCCCTGGGAGGCAGCATCAGCGGCTCTGACCTCAATTTTCCCTTCGACCTGCCGGTGGACGACCGCCTGATGTCGGTCGCCGAAACCCACCTGTTCTCCCCCACCCTGGTCAACGACTTCCGTTTTGGCTGGGTCCACATCAACAACAGCGCCATCAACGTGCCCCCGGTCACAGTCAATGACGTGGGCATCAACCGCCCCACCAACAACCTGACCAAGAGCATTTACAAATTCACCCTGCTAAGCTCGGGCTTCCAGTTCGGTCCCACACCGCAGGCTGACCAGTTCCAGGACCAGAACAACTACGATTTTGTCGAAACCCTGAGCTGGGCCCACGGCAACCACAACTGGCGTTTCGGCGGCGAGGCCACCCGAGTCAGCCTCGACAAGAAGTTTCCCCAGACCTTTAACGGCCAGCTGTTCTTCGTCAACAATGGGCCCTTGACGGACTGGCAGGAGTTTCTGACCGGCGACCCGCTCTTCAGCTTCGGCGGCGGCGGGGTTTACAACCATGCCTACCGCCAGAATAACTTCGGCTTTTTTGCCCAGGACGACTGGAAAGCGCGCCCCGACCTGACCCTCAACCTCGGCCTGCGCACCGAATTGATGGGCGCCTTCACCGACGGAGACTGCCACATCGGCAACCTGCAGTCCTCGCTGACCCAAAGCGGCCAGTATCCCTTCGTTTATCCCAGTTGTGTGAACAAACTGAACGTGCCGGGCTTCAGCGGCAAGGCCTCGGCTTCCACGTTTAATAACCAGATTTCGACCGGGCTGGGGCCACGCGTGGGTTTTGCCTGGGACATCATGGGCCGGCACAAGACAGTGCTGCGCGGCGGCTACGGCATTTATTACGTGCGCGAGGATGTGGGCAACATTGACCAGTTAAGCTTTCAGGCTCCCCTGTTGCCGATCGCCTTCGGCGGCGCGCCCGCGCCCGGAGCTTTGGCCAACTTTTTCTCCGGCACCCTGGCCACCAATCCCAACGCGCTGCCGCCTGCCGGACAACTCAGCCCGGCGTACATCCCTTGTCTGTCGCCCATCGAGAGTTTCCCGGCCAGCCCCGGCTTCCCGCTGGGAAACCCCAATCTGGCGGCGAACTACGGCTCCTGCAACGGGGTGCCCTCGGTTGGCATTTTCGGTCTGGAAGTGCCGCGCCACTTCGTGGTGCCCAGCACCCAGCAGTGGAACCTGACCCTGCAGCGCGACCTGGGCCGCAACTTTGTGCTGGAGGTTGGCTACGTAGGCACCCATTCGATCCACTTGCGCGAAACGCGGGACGGCATCCAGTCGCTGCGCGTCAGCCCGTCGAGCCCATTTGACGTGACCGGCACCAATGGGGTGACCTACGCCATCACCACCAACACCTTTGCCAATGCCATTGCCCGTACTCCTACGCCGGGTCTGAACGGCTACTCCGGCTATCAGATCTTCGCTAACGACGCCTACTCCCACTACAACGCCCTGCAGGTCAACCTGACCCGGCGCTGGGGACGCGGTTACCTGCTGGCGGCTTACACCTTCTCCCGCTCGACGGATGCAACCTCAACGGGCAATACCGCCTTCAACACCGCTTACAACGACCAGAGCAATATCAATGCCTCGCGCGGGCTTTCCGACTTTGATCGCACCCATCGCCTGGCCGTGAGCTACGTTTACGATTTGCCGATGTTTCAGCATGCAACCGGCGCCAAGGGGGCACTGCTGGGTGGCTGGGAAGTGAGCGGCGTGACCATCTTCCAGTCGGGTACGGCTTTCTCCATCATTGATTCCGCGGCCGGGACCGGCTTCCTGGGCGCAGGCAGCACCCCGCTATTGGGCGCCAGCCTGGCTCCCGGAGCGACCTTGGCGCAGGGACTTACCAGCGGCGACATCTTCAACCGTATCAATGGCTATCTCAATCCTGCCGCCTTTACCACCGCACCGCTCCTTTACCCGGGACAGTGCCAGACGGACTCCAATTTCTGCACCACCGATTTCGGTGACCTGGGGCGCAACATCTATCGCGGGCCGTTTCAGCAGAACTGGGATTTCTCCGCCATCAAGATGTTCCGTCTCACCGAGCGTCAGTCCCTGCGCTTCACCGCCGATTTCTTCAATCTGTTCAATCACCCCAACTTTGCCAGCCCGGCATTCACCGACGTGGAGAGCCCGGCCAACTTCGGCCAGATCACCAACACCACCGGCACCCCGCGTCTGATACAGTTCTCCCTGAGGTACGCATTCTGATGAAGAGCAACACACGCCCGCGCATCCCCATGCTGGAGCGCAACCAGGTCCCGGAGGAGATCGGGAAGCTTTATGACCTGCTTCGGGAGCAGCGGGGCGTAGTTCCCAACATGTTCAAGACCGTGGCCCACACGCCCGCGCTGGCGCTGGGAATTGCCGGCTTCCTGAAACCGCTGCTGGGGGATGGCGCGCTTTCCGGCTGGTACAAGGAACTGGTCGCCACCCGGGTTGCTATCCTGCAGGATTGCGATTATTGAACCTCCGCCCACACTGCTTCGGCGAAGCAGAAGGGCGCCAGTGAGGCGCAGGTGGCAGGGCTGCGCGACTTCGAAAGGGGTCCGTACACGGAAAAGGAAAAGCTGGGCTTCCGCGCGGCCGACCGGCTCTACCGCTCGCCCCACGAATGGGACGACGATTTTTACAGCGAGTTGAAGGGGACTTTCAGCGATCAGGAAATCATCGAATTGACGGCCACGGCGGCGGCTTTTGTCTTTTTCCCCCGTTTTGTAGATGCGTTGCGCATTCCCACCACGCCGCCTCCGGCGGTGGCTGCAAGGAAGGCATAACGTGCGGCAACCGGCGTCGCGGCTGGAAGTTATGAGCGGCGAAGGCGCGCTCTCCGTTTACGCTCGCGCCAAGGAACTGGAGGCTGAGGGCCGCTCCATTATTCATCTCGAACTTGGCGAGCCCGATTTCCACCCCGCCAGCGACGTGGTGCAGGCGGCCAAGGATGCGCTCGATGCCGGCAAGGACCGCTATTGCCCGGTCAAGGGCGTGCCCGCGCTGCGCCAGGAAATTGCTGCCTACCTGGCGCGCACCCGCGATCTGCAGGTCGGCTCCGAAAATGTGGTCCTGGCCCCGGGCTGCAAGATCTCTCTCTTCTTCGCCCTCATGGCGCTGCTCGAGCCCGGCGACGAGGTGCTCTATCCCGATCCTGGTTTTCCCGGTTACCCTTCGATTACCCGCGGCTTCGGCGGCGTGGCTGTGCCCTACGAGTTGGCCGAGCGCAACCGCCTGCAGCCCGAGCCCGAAGAAGTGGCGCGCAAGATCACTTCGCGCACCAAGGTGCTGATAACCTGCTCGCCCAACAATCCCACGGGCACGGTTTACACGGATGAAGTGCAACGCGCCCTGGCCGAGCTGGCAGTGAAGCACGACCTGATCGTGCTCTCTGATGAGATTTACGCGCGCATCGTGTTCGGCGGGGGCTACAAATCCATGTTCAGCTATCCCGGCATGGCGGAGCGCACCTTCATCATTGATGGGTTTTCCAAGAGCTTTGCCATGACCGGCTGGCGCCTGGGTTACACGGTGGCGCCGGAGCGTTTTGTGCCCGCGCTCGACCTGCTGGCGGTGAACAGTTACACCTGCGTGGCGGAGTTCGCCCAGTGGGCGGCGATCGAGGCGCTGCGCGATTCCCAGGGCGCCACTCCGCGCATGGTGCGCGAATTCGACGCTCGGCGCCGGCAATTCATTGCCGACCTCAACCGCATTCCCGGATTTCGCTGCCTGCCGCCCGAGGGCGCGTTTTATGCCTGGGTGAACATCGCCGAGACCGGCATTTCCGCCGAAGAACTGTGCCGCATCCTGCTCGAGGAGGCGGGCGTAGCCGCCATTCCCGGCGCCGCTTTCGG
>DATGGJ010000405.1:0-8808 GCA_035308585.1 Terriglobales bacterium | reverse complement strand
AGCTGGGCACGCCGGTTCGGCGGGTGCTGGGCAAAGGGGCGGCGCTGATTCCCTCCTCCAAAAAGCGCGGGGGCATGGGCGTGGCGCTGGACATTCCCCTGGGGCACAAGGACGCGGCGTTCGTGCGCAGCCACTTCGACGGCATGGAGGTGCGCCTCAACGACGCGCCTCGAGCGAATGAAATTCTGGTGGCGGTGGCGGTGACCGACAGCGGGCGGCCGCTGCCGCGCGTGGGCGGGCTTACCAAGGACAAGATCAAGGGGGAAGATGGGCTGCGGTAGGACGGTAGGTGAGCAATTTCCATGGAGGTAGCTTCTGAGCCTTTCTGAGAGAATGCGCGGCAAGAACTCAGAACGGTGATGCTTCAGCCGTCCCTGACGGGACTCCGGCGACATTGCGGCCGGTTTCCCGCCAGTGAACTGGCGGGCTACTTTCATCGGGTCTCTACGAGACCGAGCGTGGACTGCGGTAGAGCGGTGGTTGTCCTCGGGCGGCGACCGACAGCGGGCGGCAACCGACAGCTAACTACTCTCAATTTCCGGCACCCTGGTAGCGGGGGGAGTGTTGCGGGAGCGCTGGGCACTGACGGCGCCGTCAATCACCACCATGCCGATGCCGGGCAAGTCGCCGCGCTGAATGCTGTGCAGAACGGTTTTACCAGAGGAGTGCTGCGCCTGGTCAAGGAAGACGAAGGTGGCGGCGCGGCCCACCTCAATCAGGCCGCAATCCAGCTTGCGAATCTTCGCAGTGTTTCCGGTAGCAAAACAGACCGCCGTCTCCGCGGGGACGTTTCCCAAAGCGGAGAGCATGGAAATCATTCGCAAAATGCCGAGAGGCTGAACGCCGGAGCCGGCGGGCGAATCGGTGCCCAGAATCACGCGGTGAAGCTGTTTGAGTTCGCCGGCGGTAAACAAGGTCAGCAGGGCTGCCTTTTCATTGCCGTTGTGAACAATCTCCAGGGCGCGGGTTGAGCGTTCGCAAAGCGCAACAATCTGGTCGTCGGGCAACGCAGTGTGGCCGCCGTTAATATGCCCGATGACGTCGGCGTCGGCGGCCAGAACAATATCTTTGTCAATCAGGCTGGAGCCGGGGATGGAGGGGCCGCCGGTATGGATGGTGCTTTGGATGCCGTACTTGCGCGCCCAACCCACCATCTGGCGGGCGGTGGCGCCGTCCTTGACGCCGCCCAGGCCGACTTCGCCCAGCAGGGTGACCCCGGCGGCTGCCAGTTCCTTGAAATCCTCTTCCACCATGCCGTGCTCGAGCACGGGGGCTCCGGCATGAATGCGCACGCCGCCGGGACGGAAGTTGGTAAAGGCGCGCTGGGCGAAGACGGCCATCGCCTTCAGCCCGGTGATGTCCTTGGGGCGCCCGGGGGTGTGCACCTCGCCAGCGGAGATCATGGTGGTAACGCCGCCGTGCAGATAGCTATCAATCCAGTTCAACTGGTTCTGGCGGGGCGTCCAGTCGCCGGCGACGGGATGCACGTGGCTGTCAATGAGACCGGGAGCCAGGGTGGTGCCATTGGCGTTGATGCGGGTGGTGGCGCCTTCGAGGTCGAGGTCTTTTTCTTTGCCGATGGCAGAGATGCGGCCGTTCACGGCGAGGACGGCATCGGCGTCCAGGATTGGGCGGGACAAGTCGCCGCTGAGAAGGATACCGATGTTGCGAATGACGAGTTTGGCGGGAGGGGCGGGTTTATCGTCTGCCATGTCTTGCCCTCGATGTAAACTGGCGCAACGTTTGTAAACAAAAGCTGGTAGAAGAGCAACTGTAATTGAGATGCCACGGGCAAGAATAATCCCTGTTGCTAGGGTTTACCACGCCAGCGCAGTGGCTGCGGCGAGCACAAGGTCTCTCGACTCGTGCTCCCTCGCGTGCACTTGGTCGCGCTCGCTCGGGATGACAGGAAATCGTTGAGTCAGGATGAGACATGAAAAAGACTTCGCTTCGCGTGCTGTTGCTGTTGCTGGTTACGGCGGTATCGGCGTTATCTCAGACGGCACCCAAGAAGATCATCATTGACACTGATCCGGGGACGGACGACGCGCTGGCGATCCTCTTGGCGCTCAATTCGCCGGAAGTGCAGGTGCAGGCGATCACGGTAGTGCCGGGCAACGTGACCGCGCAGATGGGGTTGCAGAACGCGCTCAAACTGGTCACGCTGGCCAACCGCTGCGATATTCCGGTAGCGGGCGGGGCGCAGCACCCGCTGGCGCAGAAACTGATCACCGCCGAGTTCTGGCATGGAAAAAACGGACTGGCCGACATCGAACTGCCCATCCGGTGTAAGGCGGACCCGCGCTTCGGGCCTGACCTGATCATCGAGCTGGCGCACAAATACCCGCACCAGATCACGCTGGTGCCGGTGGGCCCGCTGACCAACATAGCGCTGGCGGTTTCGAAGGACCCGTCCATAGTGCCGCTGGTGAAGGAAGTGATCCTGATGGGCGGCAGCATTTCCGGAGGAAACGTGAACGCGGCGGCCGAGGCCAACATCTATAACGATCCGGAAGCGGCGCAGATCGTGTTCAATGCGGGCTTCGACTCGCTCACCATGGTGGGGCTGGATGTAGGCAATAAGACGCTGATGACGGACCGGCAGATCGAACAACTGCAGGCGCGGCCGGGGCCAATGTCCAATTTCGTAGCCCAGGTGGGGCGGTTCCTGCTGGCTCTCTCTCGGCGCTTTGGCGAAAGCGGAACACCGATGTACGATCCACTGGCGATGGGGGTAACGCTCGATCCCACGCTGGTGACCACGCGAGCCATGCGGGTGGATGTGGAGACGCGGGGCCAGTTCACGCGCGGTGAAACTGTGGCCAACCGCAGCAACATGGTGGAGCGGAATGTGCTGCACAGCGACCGCTACATCATCGAAGGCGTGGACAAGGTCACGCCCAATGCCAAGGTGTGCGTGGACGTGCAGGCGCAGCGGTTTCTCGATCTGCTGGTGAGCCGCATAGGGGGGAAATAAACGCATTCGCATTGACTTGCCGGCGCGGCCGCCCGTAGAGTGCAAGCTTCATGCCATCGCCACCCAGCACCATCGCCGCGCCCCGCAAGCCGCGGCCGGACAGCCCGCTGGAGCACTGGTTTCATCTCAGCGAAAATGAAACAACTGTCCGCCAGGAGCTGATCGGCGGCCTGACCACGTTCATCACCATGGCCTACATCGTGGTGGTGAACGCGCAAATCCTGTCGCAAGCGGGGATGCCGGCCGATGGCGTGGTGTTCGCCACCTGCGTTTCAGCGGCAGCGGCAACGCTGGTAATGGGCCTGTACGCCAACTATCCCATCGCGCTGGCGCCGGGCATGTCGCTGAACGCTTACTTCACCTATTCCGTGTGCCTGGGCATGCACGTGCCGTGGCAGACGGCGCTGGGCGTGGTGTTCATTTCCGGAGTGGTGTTCATCCTGATTACAGTCACGCGGGTGCGCGAACAGATTGTGAACGGGATTCCGGACTGCCTGAAGCACTCGACCGCGGCGGGGATAGGAATTTTTATTGCATTCATCGGCATGCGCAACGCCGGGCTGGTGGTGGCCAACCCGGCTACGTTTCTCAGCCTGGGAAATTTTTCCGACCGCGGGGTGCAGGCGGCCGGTTTCGGAATCCTGCTGACCGTGGGGCTGATTGCCAGAAAAGTACACGGGAGCGTGCTGCTGGGCATTGCGGGCACGATGCTGTTCGGAATTGCGCGCGGCATCGTGCATTTGCCCAGCGCGCTGATTTCCATGCCGCACCCTTCAGGAACGCTGCTGAAATTGGACCTGAGGGGCGCCATTCACCTCGGGCTGTGGGAAATTATTTTTGCCTTTCTATTCGTGGACCTGTTCGACAACGTGGGCACACTGATGGGAGTGTGCGCGCAGGCGGGATTCGTGAAGGAGGGAAAGATTCCGCGAGTGGGCCGGGTGCTGCTGGCGGATGGGGTGGGCACCGTGCTGGGTTCGCTGACGGGCACCTCCACGGTGACCAGTTACGTGGAGAGCGCGGCGGGGGTGGCGGCGGGGGCGCGCACCGGGCTGAGTAACACCATGGTGGCGGGGCTGTTCGTACTGGCGCTCTTCTTCAGTCCGCTGGCCACCAGCATACCGGCGTTTGCCACCGCACCGGCACTGATCGTGGTGGGCGGGTTGATGATGCAATCGGTGGCGCACATAGAGTGGCCGGATTTTTCCGAAGCGTTTCCCGCGTTCATTACCGCGGTGGCCACGCCTTTGACGTTCAGCATTGCCACGGGGCTGAGTTTTGGAGTGATTACCTACACCGCGGTGAAGATAGCGGCGCGAAAGCAGCGCGAGGTCAGCGGAGTGATATGGGTGCTGACTATTGTTTTTGCGTTGCGGGATGTGTACCTGGCGGCGAGGTGAAGGGCGGTCAGCGGTTTCCCGGAGTCCGCGGAACGGCTTGTTGCGGAAAACACAAGGTCCCTCGACTCGCGCTCCTTCACATCCGCTCGGTCGCGCTCGCTCGGGATGACATATGAAAAGACTGCGGTTGTGAATTAAGGAAACTCTGATTAAGTTGGCCGCGGTTCCCTCAGCGGCTAAAGCCGGATGTAATTTTTGAGCATTTGCGGACGGCCTGAAGGCCGTCCCTTTCAAAGCCAATTGCCTTAAGCAGAGCCTCCTTAACCGTAGGCGCGCGAAACCAGGAAGATGGCCAGGCCGTAGAAGACGAACATGAAAGTCAGGTAGAGCTTGGCGCGGGCGCCGGAATTTTCAAATTCCTTCCAGGCAAAGATTCCCCAGAGGGCGGCCACCATGGGAGCGGACTGGCCGATGGCGTAGGAGATAGCAACGCCGGTGAGGTTGGCGGCCGACATATTGAAGACCGTGCCCAAGCCCCAGATGAACCCGCCCAGCAGTCCGAAAAAATGGCCGGAAGCCGGAGCCTGGAAGAAGCCGCTGAAATCCACCGGCTCGCCGACCAGCGGATGCTTCATGAAGTAGACGTTCCAGATAAAACAGGAGAGAAGAGCGCCAAGAGTGAGGAAGACGGCCACGCTGTAAGGTCCCAGAGAGTTGCCGCGGGTCATGGCGTGAGTGACGAAGGGCGCCCACAGGCCCATGAGCACGCCGGACACGACGCTGGTTACGATACTCTTTCTGGAAACGGAACGACCGGCGCTGACCAGGCTGCCGTAAGCCTTGCCGTCGAGGATCACAGCCAGCAGGGCGCAAGCCACCCCCAGGCCCAGGAACAAGGCGCTGCCCTTGGGCTGCAGGGCATAGCTCAGGACCACACCAACCACCAGGGCAATGCCGATGGAGATGGGGAAGGCGACGGCGAGCCCGGCCATATCAATGGCGGCCACCAGCAGGAGATTTGCCAGGTTAAAAACCACACCGGCGAGGAGGGTGTAACCGATGTTGCCGGGGTCGGCGGCGCGCACGTTGTTGAGAAAGCTGGCGGCGTCGTGGCCGGTGCTGCCCATGGTGAAGGCGAGAATCAGGGAAATTAGGAAGATGCCGACGGCGTAGTCCCAATAGAAAAGCTCAAAGCGGTAATTCTTCACACCCTTGTAGGTGTTGGCCCAGGAACCCCAGCAAACGGCGCTGGTAATCATCATCAGAAGCGCAATGCTCAGCGTATGGGGCGTGTACATCGCTTCTCCTTAAACGCTTCCCTTGAAATTCCGCGCGCCAGGAATGCGGGGAAACCATGCGAACCGTAAGCTGCGAAGCGGGCCGAAGTTCATCTCCGAAAAAGGGTTGGCGAGGTAGGCTAGCGTTGCGGCGGAAAGGCTGTCAAGGCCAAACCACGAGGGGCGTAACCCATTTCCTGCCGGCTGACGTACAATGCAGGGCGATGGGGGAGAAAAACATCTCGCATTATGCGACGGCGGAACCACCGCTGGCCACACTGGCCGGGCGGCCGCTGCTCTCCAATCGCGGCGTGCCCCTGAACCTGGAGTGGGTAAAGCAGGTGCGGGTGAACACCAGCGCGGTGGAGCGCCGGGCGCAGACCCACGTGATGCGCCGCACGGTGAAGAAAGAGTGGCAGTCGGCGTGGCTGCTGCGGGCCATTTCCTGCATGGACCTGACCACGCTTTCCGGGGACGACACGGAGGAGCGGGTGCGGCGGCTGTGCGCCAAGGCGAAGCAGCCGATTCAGCCCGAACTGGCGAAGAGCCTGGGGGTGGAGGAACTTGAAATCAAAGTGGCGGCCGTGTGCGTGTACCACCGCTTCGCGGAGACCGCGCTGCGGGCCCTGGAAGGCAGCGGAGTGAGAGTAGCGGCGGTTTCCACCGGCTTCCCGGCGGGGCTCTCGCCGCTGGAAGAGCGGATTGCAGAAATCCGGCGCTCGGCGGAAGCGGGAGTGCAGGAAATTGACACGGTGATAACGCGGGCGCATGTGTTCGGCGGCCGATGGCAGGCACTGTACGATGAGATAGCCGAGTTCAAACGCGCCTGCGGGAATGCCCACATGAAAGTGATCCTGGGGGCGGGAGACCTGCTCACTCTGCGGAATGTAGGGCGCGCCAGCATGGTGGCGATGATGGCGGGAGCGGACTTCATCAAGACTTCCACCGGCAAAGAGCCCACGAATGCGACCCTGCCGGTGGGCTTCGTCATGACGCGGGCAATTCGCGAATACGCGCAGGAAACGGGCATGGCGGTGGGATTCAAGCCGGCGGGTGGAATTCGCACCGCCAAACAAGCCACGGAATGGCTGGCGCTGATGAAAGAGGAACTGGGAACGCCGTGGATGCGGGCGGAGCTATTCCGCTTTGGAGCCAGCGGGCTGCTGAACGATATCGAACGGCAACTGGAGCACCATGCAACCGGCCGCTACTCCGCCGACTATCGTCATCCGATCGCGTAATCGGAACAGTGTGAAGACCCAATGAGCATTGCGGAAAAATTCCTGACCATGGAATACGGGACGGCGACGGAGGATCCCAAGGAGGCGCTGCAGTGGCTGGAGAGCCACGGGCGGCGTTTCGGACACTTCATCGGGGGAGAGTGGCGGCAGCCGGCGGAAGGTAAGTTTTTTGACAGCAGCGATCCGGCGACCGGAGAAAAACTTGCCAGCGTGTCGCAGGGCTCAGCAGCCGACATTGATGCCGCGGTTCAGGCAGCCAAACAAGCACTGGCAAAATGGCAGGGACTGAAGCCGCACCGGCGGGCCCGCTATCTCTACGCTCTGGCGCGGGCGGTGCAACGGCACTCGCGGCGGCTCGCGGTGCTGGAGACCATGGACAACGGCAAGCCCATCCGGGAGAGCCGCGACATTGATATTCCACTGGTGGCGCGCCATTTCTACTATCACGCGGGCTGGGCGCAATTGCTGGAAAAAGAATTCCCGGACTGCACCGCTTGCGGCGTGGTGGGGCAAATCATCCCCTGGAATTTTCCTTTGCTGATGCTGGCATGGAAGATTGCGCCCGCGCTGGCGACGGGAAACACGGTGGTGCTGAAGCCGGCGGAGTTCACGCCGCTGACCGCGCTGGCATTCGCGGAAATTTGCCAGGAAGTCGGGCTGCCCGCGGGAGTGGTGAACATTGTGACCGGCGACGGCTCCACGGGCGAGGCGCTGGTCAAGCATCCCGAGGTGGACAAGATTGCGTTCACCGGTTCAACCGAAGTGGGGCGCGCCATCCGCAGGGCCACAGCCAACACCCATAAACGACTCTCGCTGGAACTGGGCGGGAAGTCTCCCTTCGTGGTTTTCGAAGACGCCGACCTGGACAGCGCGGTGGAAGGCCTGGTGGACGCGATCTGGTTCAACCAGGGCGAGGTGTGCTGCGCGGGTTCGCGCCTGCTGATGCAGGAGAGCATCGCCGAGGCGCTGATCGGGAAAATCCGCGACCGCATGAACACGCTGCGCATGGGGCCGCCGCTGGACAAAGCAATTGACATCGGCGCCATCGTTGCGCCGGTGCAACTGGAACGCATTCGCCGGCTGGTGGAGCAGGGAGTAGCCGAGGGCGCCACCTGCTGGCAGCCGCAAACCGAGCTGCCGTCACGCGGCCTTTATTTTCCTCCCACCCTGCTGAGCAACGTGCACCCGACCTCCACGGTGGCGCAGCAGGAGATTTTTGGTCCGGTGCTGGCGGCCATGACGTTTCGCACGCCGGCGGAAGCGGTGGAACTGGCCAACAACACGGTGTACGGGCTGGCAGCTTGCGTGTGGAGCGAGAGCATCAATGTGGCCCTGCACGTGGCGGCGCAGCTCAAGGCGGGCGTGGTTTGGGTGAACTGCACCAATCTGTTTGACGCCGCCTGCGGTTTCGGCGGGTATCGCGAAAGCGGCTACGGGCGCGAAGGAGGGAGGGAGGGGCTGCGGGAATATCTGGAGCCCTCCTGGTTCAAAAAGGCGCCGCAATTGAAAACAGCCGCGGGCGCGGGTGGCGCTCCGGCCGCTCCCAGGCAGGCAGCGGATGGGATGATTGACCGCACCGTGAAGCTGTACATCGGCGGCAAGCAGGCGCGGCCAGATTCGGGTTACAGCATGGAAGTGCGGAACGGGAAGGGCGAACTGCTGGGCGAGGCGCCGCTGGGCAACCGGAAGGATATACGCAACGCGGTAGAGGCGGCGCGCAAGGCCGAAAGCTGGGCGAAAGCGACGGCGCACAACCGGGCGCAAGTTCTTTATTACATGGCAGAAAACCTGTCGCTGCGCCAGGAGGAGATCGCGCGACGGCTGAGCGCCGCGGTGGGCGAGAAGCAGGCGAAAAAGGAAGTGGCGGCCAGCATCCAACGGGCGTTTTCCTACGCCGCGTGGGCGGACAAGTTTGAAGGCGCGGTACACAATCCTCCCTTCCGCATGATTGCCATTGCCATGAACGAACCGGT
>DATGGJ010000404.1:0-4129 GCA_035308585.1 Terriglobales bacterium | reverse complement strand
TCACCTAGCGGCCGCAGCCTCGGCGGGGGTTGACAAACTGCGCATACTATATGTATATACATACTTATCATGCGCGCACAGGCACCCACTTCATCGCGGCGGCCTTTGCCACTCCTGCCTTGCGCCTGTGCGAATCTCCGCCGCGCGACCCGCGCAGTCACCCGCTTCTATAACAGGGAACTGCGGCCCGAAGCGATCGAAATCACTCAGTTCACGCTGTTGATGGCTCTCGACCTCGTCGGTGAGACCTCTCAGGGGAAATTAGGTCAGCTTCTGGCGCTGGACTCGACCACTCTCACGCGAATGTTGGATCTCCTGCGGAAGCGCGGCTGGGTCGAGACCACAGAGGGGATTGACCGGCGGTTCCGGATTTTCCGCCTGACCCGAGAGGGGCAAAGGAAGTTCCGGCAAGCCTCGCGCCGCTGGAGAACGGCCCAAGAGCGTCTGAGGACGGCCCTCGGCGAGGACACAATGGCTGAATTGCAGGGCTTGCTGACAAGGGTCGCTTCTGCTTCGGTGAATCGGTAATTTTTTTTAACCATAGTAGATGTATATGCATCTATCTGGCAAGGCATCGTTAAAACAGGAAAGGATGGGAACGTCGGTGGCGCAATTGAGCGAACATCCAACCGTCAAACGCTTTTACCAGCAAAGCTCGGCGCTAGATGTCACACCAGCGCCCTCTCTCGTCGGTTCCGCCTGGCTCCGGCAAGTTTGTCTCGACGCTGGGGCCGACGATGTCGGCTTTGTGGAACGTGGGCGCCCAGAGATTGCCGGCCAGGAAGCCGATATCCAGGCGGTTTTCCCTGCGACCAGAACGCTTATCAGTTTTTTGTGCCGCATGAACCGGGAGAACGTGCGCACCCCCGCCCGTTCCATCGCCAACCTGGAATTCCACCACACTACCGACGAGATCAACGAGGTCGCGCGGAGAATCGTTGCTGCCCTGGAGCGGGTTGGAGTGGGCGCCATTAACGGTGGCGCGGCCGGCTTCCCCATGGAAGCCGACCGATGGGGCTCGAAAATGTGGGTGATTTCCCACAAGACCGTGGCCGTGGCGGCTGGCCTGGGGCAGATGGGCATTCACCGCAACGTAATTCATCCCAAATTCGGCAACTTTGTCCTTCTGGGCACTGTTTTAATTGATGCCCAACTCGACAGTTACTCGCATCCCATCGCTTACAATCCTTGTCTGGAGTGCAAGCTTTGCGTCGCCGCCTGCCCCACGGGTGCTATCAGCCCTGACGGCCAGTTCAATTTCTCCGCCTGCTACACCCACAACTACCGTGAATTCATGGGCGGATTCAATGATTGGGTGGAGAAGATTGCTGAGAGCGGCAGCGCCCTTGAGTACCGAAAGAAGGTGTCGGACACCGAGACCGTCTCCATGTGGCAGAGCCTGTCGTTTGGCGCTAATTATAAGGCGGCTTACTGCATGGCGGTTTGCCCCGCGGGTGAGGACGTGATCGCGCCATTTCTTACTGACCGCAAGCGATACCTCGAAAACGTCGTGCGCCCGCTGCAGGACAAAGTGGAAACCGTTTATGTGGTTCCCAAATCTGACGCCGAGGAATATGTTGGGCGTCGTTTCCCCCACAAAAAGGCGAAAGGCGTGTCGAATGGCTTGGCCGGCCCGGGGGCCATCCAGGGATTTCTGCGCGGCCTGTCCTTTACTTTTCAGCCGGGCCAGTCGCGGGGACTCAATGCGGTGTATCACTTTACCTTTAAGGGACAGGAACAGGTAAAGGCCACGGTTGCAATTCACGATCGCAAGTTGCAGGTGTCAGAAGGCCACATTGGCACGCCGCATCTGCGCATCATCGCAGACAGCCAGGTCTGGCTGCGCTTCCTGCGGAAGGAAACCAGTCTGGTTTGGGCTCTGGTGAGGGGGAAGATTCGCTTTCACGGTTCTCCTCGGCTGTTGCGCTCGTTTGGCCGCTGTTTCCCGTCGTAAGCTCGCCGCAGGTAATAGGAGGTGGCTCTACGCTCAAAAAACGCGGGACGCTCCACCTTATTGTTGCGTACCCAGACTTTTGCTCAGGCGGTCGGCTGCCTCCTCTTCCGCCCTGGCTTGCGCGCGCCGTCCACTAAGAGCGTAGATTCTGGCCATTTCACGGTGGGGGGCAGGCTCGGCGGGCCGCAATTTGGCGGCTTGGGCGTAATAGCGCAGCGAGTCTGAATAGCGCCGCGCGGCCTGCCCTTTGCGACCCAGTGAGAAACTGGCGGCATAGAGCAGGTCGACCGTTCCGGAATCGCTGGGATTGAGTTCGTGCGCATGTTGCAGCGCGTCATGGGCGGGAAGTTCCTCTCCCAGCTTCAAAAGAACCGCGCCGTAGAGCGCATTCAGCTGGAACAGATCGGGCCAGCGCTGGAGGGCGGTCTGCAAGGGAACCCGCGCCTCCTGATAGCGGTTGAGCTGGAAATACACCATTGCCAGGTTGAACTGCATTTGCGGCGATTGCGGTGCCAGTTCCGCCGCCCGGCGCAGCGGCTTCAGCGCCGCTTCGTAATCGCCATGCTGGCCGTAAAGGGTGCCGAGCTCCGTGAGCCGCTCCGCGTCATTATCGTCGTAAAGTTGGTTGCATACGGCGTGCGCCTGCTCCCGCAAGCCCTGGTCCAGCTTCTGCGCGCATTCGCTTTGAATGCGGGCCTCTTCTGTATCCCGCTGCCGCAACTGGGCGGACAAAGCGAAGGCCTTGGCCGAATCCTGCTCCCGGCCCTGCTGGCGGTACACCAAGCCAAGCTGGTAGGGAACCCGCGAATCGTGCGGGGTGGCGATCTCGGCCTTTTTCAGCCATTCTTCCGCCGCCGCCAGGTCTCCATTTTTGAAATAGGCGTAGCCCAGATAGTAAGCGGTATCGGGAAACGGCGGCTTGGCGGCAGCCTTGCTCAAGTCGCGGGTGGCGGGCTCGAATTTGTGCTCCTCCAGGTCCACCCTTCCCAGGTAATACATCACGTTGGGATGGTCGCCCACCACCTGGCGCACTTGACCCAGTTCCTGACGCGCATCCTCAAATTTGTGCATTTCGAAAAGCGCAACTGCAAGAGGGAAGCGCGCCCGCAGGAGCAATTTGGGGTCAAGCGCCAGAGCAGCACGGAACTCATCTACGGCCACGGTGTATCGGTCTTGTTTCAGGGCATCGTACCCCTTGGCCAAGTGAGCCTCCGCCGTCCCCGTGGCTTCGGTTTGCCCCGGGCCCGCCGGTACGGGGGGGGTGGTTACGGTCTGCTGGCACGCCGCTACGCCCGCCAGAAGCAGCGTAGTCAGCATTAAAAGTGCTCGTGCCGCCCGTTTACGGCTGCTCATGCCCTCGCATCCAGAATTTTATCTGCGATTTCTGCCCGCCCTGTCCAGAAGCGCGCCGGCTATCTTCTTTATATCCGCGATTTCTCGCGTCGTTGCTGTGCCCACGTAATCGCTGACCAGCTTGCCACATTGTTCCCGGATCCTGTCGTAAGCCGCGGGGTCGTCGCCGCGGATCGTGAGCAGTTCTTTGAGCCAGTGTTTTCCGTATCCGGCATGAATGGTCTCGTCCGCCCAATCGAAGTCCATGTCGTGCTCGCTCAAGGTGTCGCCGTAGGTGTGGAACAGTTGCGCTCGCGCCGGCTTGTGGCGGATGTTCTTGGTCTCGAAAAAGTAGAGCATGCCGAGAAGATAAATTGGGTCCTCTCCCGAGGCGCTCTCATATATATAGGTTCCCAGCGGGATTTCTGAAGGGCGCAGTCCCCACGCCATCAGCCGTTCATAACCCATGCGGCAGTGGCGCGATTCGTCATAGGTCCAGCGTGCGGCATCATGAAGCCACTCCCAGGGCAGGACGTTGGCGAAGGCGCTCAGAATTACGGCTCCGGCCTCAATTGCCCACACCTCATTCAGGTGGCTGATGGCCGAGCGCACCTGCAGGTGCATGCCTTCACCATAGGAATAAGACGGGTCCACCACGTCGGGCCAGTAAAAGCGGCACGACCAGAACCGTTCGTCGCGGGCGGGACGTCGCGGAGTGGTCCATTGTTTAGCGCCTGGCAGCGGGGTGCTTGCCGTCGCCGCGGGCGCGGGGGCAACTCCCACGCCGCCAATGTCCGCCAGCCTGCCAGCCATCGCATCCGTCCAACCCAGAGCCTCCGAATC
>DATGGJ010000403.1:0-5751 GCA_035308585.1 Terriglobales bacterium | reverse complement strand
TCTATCGCGTGCTCAAGCCCGGTGGCGGCTTCGCCGTCAGCGATCTGGTGCTCTTGCGCCCCTTGCCGGAAGAGGTGGCGCGCGATGTGGAAGCCTACGTGGGCTGCATTGCCGGAGCCAGCCTGCTTACTGAATACGTCGGCATGGCGATGGAAGCTGGTTTCCTGGATCTGGCCATTCCCCAGATCACCAGCTCGAAAAAGCTGGGCGAAGCCTACGGATTGAACTTGTCCCAGCCCGTGGGTGGTTGCTGCGGTTCCCTGCCCTTGGCCGAGGCCGCCCGGGCGGTAATTTCCGCCAAGCTGCACGGGCGAAAACCCCGTTGACCATGGACGCAGGAAAATCGTTCAACTGGCGCCGCGATCTTAGCCGCGCTGTGCTGGCGCACCGGGTGCGAAGGCTCTCAACCGTTAATGGTAAGTCTTCAATCGTCAACTACCTGGGTCTCGCGCCGGCCAGCAGGAACTTGCCATCTTCGCTCTTGGCCGCCAGTTCGATGACGAATCCGCCATTTTCGATGAGCGGATAAAAGGCCTCCTCGTCATACTTGATGGAACTGCTCATCAGAATCTTTTCCCCCGCCTCCAGCCGCAGACTTGCCCCGGCCACATGCACTTCCAGCCGGCGGCCTGCCGTAAAGAACTTTGCCACCTCGTGAATGCCGCCGCAGCCTCGCCGCAATTCGAAATGCAACTGGCCATCGTCTTCGGTCAATCCCACCCCGGCCAGCGGCGAGAAGGCAAACCGGCGGTTAGTGGGATTGTCGTATCCCGCAAGCGTGGTGGCTTCGTCGAAGATCTCGCCATCAAACAGGGCGCGATCTCCCGGCCCCATGATTTCCCGCAGCCGGCTGGGGAAGTGAATCGGGCCGAATGCGCCCAGAGTGTTGCCCAGCACCGCATAAATGGAAGCCACACCGTCATGGCTGAGCGCCCGCAAATGCGTGTCCTCGGATACATCGAATTTCACACCGCGCTGCGAGCTCGCCATGCCGACTGCTCCGGCCAGCGCCAGTTCCAGCAGCGCCTGGCTGAAGTCCGCGGCTACATATTCCAGTGGCGCCCCCGCCTGCGCATAGGCGCGCAGCAGGATGCGGTCTTTGCTTCCTTCCCCGCAGCCCAGGCTATACAGGGCCTGCACCTCCGGCCACCTTCGCGCCACCCTGCCGGCGTTCGCCTCCAGCACCTGCAGGGCACGGTTGGAATTGCGATACTCCGCGGAGCGCGTTAGTTCCACCCAGGCCTGCACCGAGGGTGGCAGCCAATAGAAGAATTTCTCATCCAGAAAGCGGTTCGCCAGCGCCTGCCCCAGTTGGGCTGTGATCTGTTCCTCGCGCAGTAGCACTTCAATGGCCAGTTTCTCCTGCCTATCCATAGAGTTGCAGATGCCGGCTGCCCTCCTCTGGTGCAAAAAAATCATCTCTTTTTGCCACTCTTCTCCCGTTTTTGCATCTAGGGTGAATGAGCCGCAATGCGCTCACAGGAGGATGTGATGAAGATTGTGGAAACCACGGAAATCGCCCCCACCTGTCATTCCAACTTCAAACTTGTGGAAACAGCCGAAGTCAGCCCCACCTGCCATGCCGATTTCAAGCTGGTAGAAACGGCTGAAGTCGCGCCGACCTGCCACTAAAACCAGTACGAGGCGCCTGCGGCGGGCGGCTAAGGCAAGTGGTAAGCACCCGCCGGCGGCCGCAGGCTTTTCCTTCTATGCCCGCGATGGTCCAAGGCAGGCTCTCCATCGGCGCTTTTTACAATCCGCATCTGGCACAAGCGCTTTTGCACGCAGGCAGCGCCGTTGACCACCTGTCCATGGCCGATCCGCCCGGCCCTGATGATGCGGCCTTTCCCGCCATCCGCGATCGCTTTCCCCTGCTGCTCCACGATTACCTGGGCCAGCTTTCGGACCCGCTTAGCGAACATGCACTGGCCCGCGCGCGCCACCTGCAGGCTGTCTACCGTGGACCCTGGGTGGCGGAGCACTTTCAATGCTTGCACACTCAGGACGGCGCCCGCACCCTGGATTACGTTTTCCCCCCGCTTTACACGGAAGAATTCCTGAGCCGCTTCAGCGCCAATGCGTGCGTGCTGCGCGACGCGGTGGACGCCCCCCTGGTGATGGAAAATATTCCCGGCTTCTTTGCCCTCGATTACGCGCAGATGACGGAAGCCGAGTTTCTGCGCCGTTTTCTTGACCAGACCGGCTGTGGCTTGCTCCTTGACCTGCCCCACATTTGGCTGGCCGCGCACTACTCGGGTCGCAACGCGCGCGAGTACCTGGCCGATTTTCCGCTGGATAAAGTGGTGGAGTTGCACGTGGCGGGAGTCGAGCAGGATCGCGATCTGGAAGGGCCCTGGATTGCGCCCACGCCGCCGACGCAGGAAATTCTCGACTTAGCTTTGTGGGTGGCGGAGCGTACCCCCGGGTTGCGCGCGGTCACTTTCGACGCCTTCGCGCCCAGCCTGACGGCTGAGGTTCTGCTGCGTTCTGTAGAGGCCACACGCTCCGCATTCGGACTCTAGGACGTTGATTCTGCATGGCCGATACTCGCTCCCAATCCGACCGTGATTTGCAGGACGCTGTTATTACCTATCTGGCGGACGCGACCTTGCGACGGGCTCCGGTTCCTGGGCTGCCGCTCTCTTCCGAACAGGCACGACGCGCCGGAAGATTCGCCCGCTTCCTGGCCCGCCGCTACTATCGCGACCGCCTGGCACGCTCCTTCCGTTATTCGCCGCGTTTTGCAGCAGCAGCGGAGACGCTGGTTGACACCCCGGCGTTCGACGCTTTTCTGGACGACTGTGTGCTCGGCTCGGCTGCCGCGGCCGAACGGGTGGGGGATATGGCCACCGCCTTTCTCGAGCCATTGCCGGCCCCTGGCCCCTGGTGGAGCGACCTGCTGCAATATGAGCGCCTGTTCTTCCTGCAAACCGCTACCACGGAAACTGTAAGCCCGGCTGAGTTCCCGCGGCCGGCCGCCAGCGCCCGCTGCCGCCAGTTCTCCTGGAACCTGCCCGCTCTGTTGCCGGAGCTCAAAACCGGCCAGCCGGCCGCCGGTCGCTTGCCCCAGGAGGTTATTCTTTTATTCTCGCGCACGCCGCAGGGACGCATTTACGTGGTTGAGGTGGACGGTTCCACAGCGGCCGTATTTCGCGCGGCTGATGCCCGGCTCAGCCCCCGGCGCGTTGCGGAAGCGGTTTCGCTGCCCGCTGAATTTGTGCAGCGGACTCTGGTTGCGCTGGTGCGCATCGGAGCCCTGGTCACTTCGTCCTGAAAATTATGAAGCCCACTGCCTGGCGCTTGCGACCGCATTGGCCCGCAGGTAGCCCAGGCGTAACCGATGTCCCGCTGGGAAGGTGCCTATCGCTACGCCTAAAACCATCCTCTGCCTGAGCGACCAGGAGGTTGTGCTGCATATTCGCAAGCTGTTGCTGGAGCACGAGGGTTATCGAGTGCTGACTGCAGCCGGCGTGGACGCGGCCATCGAACTCCTGCGTACGGTCGAGCAGGTGGATCTGGCGCTCCTGGATTACAGCGCCGCTGACGCGCTACCCGTGGTGGCCGCAGTCAGAAAAATCAGGCCCAGACTGCGCCTGGTTGTGATTTCCTTCAGCCCTAATTTTCCGGAAAATCTTACCGGCCTGGTGGATGGCTGGGTCAGCAAAACTCGCAGCCCTGACGTGCTTTTGCGAAAGATTGAGCTGCTGCTGGGCAGGAAACAGAGCGCCGAATTTTGAAGCGCCTGCTTCAGGCCGACAATTGCGGGCGGTCCAGCTCTGAACCCTTTAGCACCGAGTCCATGAAGTCCCGGTCGTAGCCTGCGTGCTCAAATGCCTCTTCTTCGGTCATCAGCCGCAAAAACTGGAAGCTCGCCGCATCTCCGCAAATTCGGCAGCTGGGAAAAGTTTCGCCTTGCCACAGAATTGCCTGATGATTTGGGCGGTGCCCCTGATGGTTCACCTGGTAGAGCCCGGTTTGCCCCACCGTTTCTCCCGCGTGTTTCATGACTTCTCTCCCGTTTGCGGCACAGTATCGTTCTAGTCGCATGATAGGAATGGCACAGGGGTGCTAAGGTTTGCCGGCTCAGGCCCTTAGAGCTCATTGCCGGTGGAGAAGCGCGGAGCCTCTCGGCTGCCCGGCGATTCTGCCTTATAATCGGCTACTTGCGCGGTGAAGGAGGCCCATGCGGACGACTCGACGCAAAATTATGCTGGCATTGCTTTTGGGACTTATGGTGTCGGGTGTGACCATCGGATTGGACCTTTCCTTCGTCCGCCTGGACCACCTGCTCGCCCATCTCGTGATTGCCGGCTCGATTGCCGGCCTGCTGACGGTTATTTTTACCCTCGCCCTGCAGCTTAAGCAGGAGGAGCAGCACTACCTGTTCGCCGCCGAACGCGCCGCCATACTGGCGGAGGTGAACCACCACGTGCGCAACGCTATTTTCCCCCTTTGTGTAGCTGTGAACCGCAACGGCGACCCCGATGCCTCCCGCATGGTCACCGAATGCGTGGAGCGCATCAACATGGCCCTGCGCGACGCGTCGGTGGACGCCACCGTGGGCCGCTTTTCCCGCACACGTCCCAAACCCAACGCCCAGAAAGCCGCCGCCTAGGTTTGGCAGACAAAATCCTGTGCTCGCGGAAGCAGGAATGTTCCGCCGCCAATCACCGCATAGTTGGGTACTGACTGCTGAATAGAGGCCGCGGGCTAGCGCCGGCCTTTTTTCCTGGCCGCATTAGCCGCGTTGGCAGCTTCCGCGGCAGCCTTTATTTCCTGGTTGGCCTGAGCCAGAAGCTGCCTTGCTCTCTCGGCATGGCCCTTCATATCGCCGTGGTTGGCTTTTTGCGCTCGTTCCAGGTACTCGTTGGCCTGTGCCACAAGGCGCTGCGCCTGGTACAGGTTGGGATGTACCTTCGGGCTGATATCCTGTACCGGCTCCTGGGCCAAGGTGATGCCGCAGAACAGCACCGCGATTAGGGTGGCGGTAAACACTCGCATTATGTTGCTCATGCTCTCTCCTCCAGCGGAGTGCGCAGATTTGGCGCGTAAGAGTTTATCATCTTCGTTGTTCTTGTACCGGGACCGCCCGCACCCTTAAAGAAAACAGGACATTACCCGGGACCCAAGCGCCTCGGATACAGAAGTGAACTGCCGCTCCAGGGTTGCTTACGCCATAGCGTCCGGCCGAATTCGGCGCCGCTCTGGCGCTGACCCATGCCTACTTGCCCGTGGTGAACGCCAGCGTGAGCAGCGTCTTCTGCTCCATTTCGTGGGCCTTGCCCGAGCCGGTAGCCGGACTGGCGCTGCCCGAGCGCTTCACTGAGAGCACGTGCCGTCCGGTTCCTGCCAGCCTTCCCAGCCGGGGCAGCACATACCACAACGCGCCCATGTTGGCCGGCTCCTCCTGCACCCACAGGATGTCCTGCGCCGACTTGTGCCGCTCCAGTTCCGCCGCCAGCTCCCCCTCCGGAAACGGATAAAGCTGTTCCAGAAACACAATGGCGGCGGCGTTATCCTTGCGGCGTTTGCGTTCGACTCGCAGTTCGTGCCCGATCTTGCCGGTGCACAGGATCAGGCGCTCGGCATTCTGCACTTCCGTATCGGGAATCACCGGCAGGAAACGCGGGCTCGAAAACTCGCTGGCCGGCGAGGAGGCGTCCGGATGCCGCAGCATGCTCTTGGGGGTGAAAACCACCAGCGGCTTGCGCCACTTGCGCAGCGCCTGCCGCCGCAGCAGGTGGAAGTACT
>DATGGJ010000402.1:0-5098 GCA_035308585.1 Terriglobales bacterium | reverse complement strand
GCATCACTGGGTCCGGTGTCTCCGGTGAATACCACCACACCATGGGGCGTCTGGATACGGTACGAATAGCGGCATGCGCTTTAGCGAGCAGGCCGGGATGGAGATCGCCAAAGTGGCTGCGGCTGACCGCCCTTATGTGCTGCGCACCGCCTGGGTGGCCACGGAAAGCTTCCCCGAGGACTGGTTCAACAAGATCCGTGATTTTTCCCAGCGCGACATCCGCCGCTTCCTCACCCGGGAGGAGGCGCTGGAGTTTCTGACCCGCGATTAGGCGGAGCGTACCTCCAGGCTGGGCTATTCGGCTCCGTTGCGGTACTAGCTGAAGCTGACGGCAGAGTTTTCCATGGCAGCGCTCGAACTCCGCCGGCGACAGGTGAGTTCGAGGGTACCAGCCTCTCCGGGCTGCGCCACGATTGTCGCTGAATCTCCTACTCACCTTTGCCGGGAAGCCATTTTCCGGTCCAACAGCGGACGTCGGCCGATCATCAGAATATCTATAGGAACTGGTGTATGCTGACGTCGCCGGGCGAGTGGCGGCAAGGAGTAGTTTTGCAACCCAATAAGGACCCAGCTAGCCCGTTAAATCTGGCATTTGCAGCCCATGAACTGAAGAATCCCGCCGAATCCCTCACCAACCTCATCTACCTTCTCCAGCAGAACACCAGCCTGAACGAGGACGCCCGCAAGTACCTGGAAATGGCAGCACAGGAATTGCGGCACATGCGCCACCTGATCACCCATACCCTGGCGCAGTACCGCAAGCGCGCCGGGCCCACGGTGGTGGCGCTGCCGCAAGTGCTGGATTCCGTCCTTCGCTATTCCGAGCACAAAATCAGTTTGATGCAGATTCAGGTGCAGAAACGCTATGAGTGCGAGGGGCTGGTGCAAGCCAATTCCGAGGGCCTGCACCAGATCTTCTCCAATCTGGTGGTTAACGCACTGGAAGCCATGCAGCCGCATGGAAAACTCACCCTGCATGTTTCCCCGGCGCATACCTGGGGCGACACCCAACGCGCCGGAGTTCGGGTGGCCATCGGGGACAATGGCTCCGGGGTTTTGCCCCAGGACCGTGACAACATCTTCCGCCAGTCCTTCACCACCAAAGGCGAGAAGGGCACGGGCTTGGGCCTCTGGATGACCGCCAATACCATTCAGGATGACGGCGGCACCATCCGCTTCCGAAGCAGTACCAGGCAGGGGCGCAGGGGAACGGTTTTCTCGGTATTCCTACCATCCCCAGTAGCAGGAGATTATTGGCCTCTGCCGGCGGCGGCTGAAAACGCTGAAGCGGTGGCGGCCGGCAACGCCGGGCGGGACGCAGCTTTTGGGAGAACGCCAATCCCAGTCCTCTCGCCCGAGGAAAACCGCGCTGCCTCCCGCAGACTGGTGGCGGAGAACAAACGGCTCCTGGCCGGCATCGTCACCCAACGCCGGCGGTACGACGACCTCAAGGTGAGGTAACCAGCCTTCAGTTAATAAGGGCCGGAGGCCCCTCCATCCTCCTGCTTGCGCTGGAGCGCAGCGCCGGGCATCACCGTTTCGCGTGCGCCGGGTCACGGCGGAAAGGCGCAGCAATGGCGAAAATGCTGTCATGAGGGCCACTGCTGAAAGGGAAACCGCCTGCCGCCATATTGAAGACGAACTGTTATTTCAGGACCGGCACCCGGAACTTGCCGCCTATCTGTCCGAAATTGAGGGCACCTACGCCCGCTGCCAGCTCCATCCCGCGGAAGACCTGGAGAGCGCCTGGCGGCACGTGTTCCAGGAGTGCTCCTGGTGCGGCGAGGAGTTTGAGCAGCTGAGAAAACTGAAGCGGTCGTTCGTGGGGTAACTCGCGGAAAGTGTTCACCACGGCGGACACAAAGGAACACAAATCATTGCAATCTCCTTTTGGATTTCTTCTGGCCCGGTTTGCTCCGTGCCTCTCTGTCGAAAGAATCTTAGCGCGCGAGTTCGGTCGTGCTGCATGCGGGTACTGCCCGGGTAGCTGGCCGGATATGCTGGGAAAAGAGCGCTGCCGAGCGGGGATAGACTTCCTGCCACCAGCGCGCGTAGCCCGTCTTCTCCAACTCGTGCTGCACGTTGCTGCGCAGCCGCTCATGAGCGCGCAGCATGAGTTCATGGGTCAGCAGCGTGGCCTCGCGCCCGATATACTGCGCCTGATCCCGCCCCTTGATCTCGTGAACGATCCTTTGGAAGATGTCGGACAGGTCTTCCAACTTGGCCGCACCCGGCCGCGGCCGTGGATCCTCATAAATCTTGTGCAGCAGACGGCCGTGCTCGCCAAACGCCCGGGCAAAACGGCGCAGGCCGGGAAAGGCTTCCTTGCCCAGGAAGTTACAGAGGATGGTCTGAGGCCCGCGTGGCCCGCGGCACTCCACGATTGCCAGCCGAACCTCCTGCACGTCGCATTCGAAGCTGCGGCCCAAATCCTCGATATGCCTGGTTTCACACGCCTGCCCGATGGGCAAATCGAGGGCGGCCACGCCGCGCCAGCGCTGCTGGAATTCCTGTTCCCAGGCCAAGCCGGTCAGGCCCACCCAGCTCACCAGATAACTGGCGGGGACGGTGCGCCCCTCCAGCACCCAATCGCACTCCACGGCCGTGACCACGTCGGCAGGGAAGCGGTCGCGATGAAAATCCCGGCCCAAGGTGGGGATGTGCCGGAAAGAGGCGATGAGCCCGTTGTTCATGCTCAGCAGGCTGGGTTCGCGCAAAAGCATGGCGCGGTCGGAGAGACAGAAGCAATGGCCGTTTTCGATCCGAATGCGCTCCGGGGGAATGGCCCGCACGGCGGCGGGTCCGCCCAGCCAGCCCAGGGTGATGGAAAAATCGTGCAGCGCCTTATCCTCCAGGGCGCCGCCGAAAACCACTTCGCGGTCGGCGCGCAGCGCCTTGCGCAGGCCGCCGCTGCCGGCGCGCCACATCCACATCCTTTCCACTTGCAGGCGCTCGTCCTGCAAGTACTGCGCCACGCCCCGGAACACCGGGCTCTCAGTCTCGATCAGGTCACAGTAGAAGCTGCATTCCGGCGGAAAATGGCGCGCTGTTTCCAAATCGGAAAGCGCCGTAAAAATGGGCTTCTCGCCCAGGTAAATGGTGCGTGGGTCGCGGTCGGCCGCAATCTGCACCAGGTGCCCGTTATGAAAGATGGAGGGAGTGGCGTCGTAAATCACCACCCAGCAGCGCGGGTCGGCCGTGCGCAGGCCCCAGAGGAAAGGCCGGGCGTGGTGAAATTCGGCGATGGCATGGGGGCGCGCGCCCAGCAGGGCGGCCATTTCCTGCCACTCCGGGCGGCGGCGCGCGTCCGGCCGGGCCAGGTCCAAATCCACCACCAGCAGCCGCTCGGGATCGAAGGCCCTCTCTCCCAGCGCCCGGTTGAGGCGCTGCAGGGTGCGAATGCCGTTCATCCCCATGTAGCCGACGGCGCCCAGCACCACAAACGCGATTTTCGGGTTGCGCTCCGCCATGGTCCCGTACGCCACGCCCAGCTTAGCCGAGCCCCCGGCCGCGCGCCGCTGACCTGGGTCACATCGGCATGTGATGTGTGCGCTACCAGATGGTGAAGCTGACCTCGTCTATCCAGGCGTTCCAGGGGCTGCCGTACTGGTCGCTGTCCTGCTGGAACTGGATGCCGGAGTCATCGCTCGAACCGGCGCCCACGGCATCCATCCAGACGTCAATCTTGGATTGTTGGCCGTCCACGGAGATGGCTACGAAGTGGAGCTTTTTCTGGTTCTGGTCGCGCTCCAGGTACCAGGTGATGGTGTGCCACTGGTTGGGAGGGAACTTGTTGCATTTGAGCGAAGTGTTCTGCCACTTGTTGTCGGGACCGTTCCACACCCCCCAGTAGCCGCCGGCGTAATCGCATTGCGTGCCGAACATGTACTTGAAGCCGTTGCTGAAGAAATAGGAGTCAAATTCGGCCGCCTGCACCACGTACGCGCCATCCCCGCTTCTGGTCTTGGAGGCGTTCCATAAGAAATGAACGGTGTAGAGAACGTGGTCGGCCCAGTTCTGTGGCCCGAAATGGTAGGCGAACACATTATCGGCCCAGGGCACCCAGCCGCCGATGTAGGTTTCCATGCTATTGCCGTCGAGCGAGGGGCTGGTGACGCCCTGCTTGAACCAATAAGTGCCCGTCGGGCCGGTGCCGCTGGGATTGCCGGCGCAGGCCCCGCAATCGGACCAGCCCTGCCTTTCTTCCACGCCGTTCCAGGTCTTGGCCGAGGAAGGCGGGGTGGGAATCAGGCTGCCGGTGGTGGCAGTGGCCGCGGAAGCGGTGATGTCGGCCGTAGCGGTAGCCGAAGCGTAGGCGCCGCTGTTGTCCCAAACGCGCGCAATGATCTGGTGCTTGCCGGTGGTCATCTGCACCGTGTCATTCAGGGTGCCGGAGGACGTGTTCAGCTTGTCTACCAGGTTGCCATCCAAGTAGAGCGCCCACCCGGTAAAGGGATTGGGTCCCTGCGCCACAGCGCTAACGGTAGCAGGGGAGGAGGAACTGAGCGGCTTAAGCGACACCGAAAGGGTTGTGGCAGTTCCGGCAGCACCAGAGGCAGGAATGGTCACGGCCACGGAGGAGCTTCCGGCGCTGCCCGCGCTGTTGGTGGCGGTAGCGGTGATCTGGTGCCTGCCCGCGCTCAGAGGAATGGATTGTGAGATCTGGGGCTGGGAACTGGCCTGCTGCCAGATCACCCCCGAATCCACCGCCAATTGCCATTGCTTGATGGGGTAGGGAGAGGTAGCGCTGGCCACCACCTGCACGGGGGAGACGGGCTGCAGCGGTTGCAACGCAACCGACACATTGGCGGGCGTTGCCGCCCGTGCCGAACTGGAACTCATGCCGGCGGAGCCGCAGCCCAAGGCCGCTCCCAGCAGAAATAACAGTAAGCAAGTAACAGCAGAACGCACGCGCGCCTCCCCGGAATTCCGAAATGTGCTGGACCCGCTCGTAACCGTCCTTGCGGGCAGGGGTTAACAGGAACTACTAAGGTCGAAGTAGAACCATTTTCAGCCCCAACGCGCAGTAAGCGAATCCGCCTGATACCTGAGGGCTTCTACGGTAAATACCTAGTCAGGACTAAGGCTGGGGCAATGG
>DATGGJ010000401.1:0-16870 GCA_035308585.1 Terriglobales bacterium | reverse complement strand
CGAAGCACGCGAATATTACGCCACCCTGGTGCAGAGCTGCGGGACCGGCGCCGACCGTCCCGAATTGAAGCAAGCAGCGGGCGCGGTCAAGCAAGCGGCGATGCAGTGAGCACATGGGATGCGGGTCTAAACGATACAATTACCTCAGCCTGTGTCCGCATTGAAACGCAGGGTTGGGAGCAGTCTCTCCATTCCTGCACATTCATTGCGCCAATCAATTGCGTATGGGTAGATACGCAACCTATTACGTTTCCTTCCCAACTTCATTGCCCGCCGTTCTAAAACTATTACTTTGGTAATCCTTGAACCCCTCCCTGGCCCCCCTGCAACTCCGCGTCTGGCGCGGGGTTTGTAGGAACAGCAGTTCCCAATGCAGTCTAAGGGGGAGATGAAATGAAACGGTCTTTCACGTTGCTTCTTACGCTGGCGGTGGGGCTCTGGATTTCGAGTCTGAGCGCGGCGGCGCAGGGACGCGGTAGCCGGCCGGCTTCAACCGGCATCGAGCATTCCGAGTCCGTGGCCAGCGCCAAAGGCGTGCAGCACGGCATAGATAATGCCGAAGCCAAGCAGAGCGTCCACAAGCATGCCAAGAAGGCCAAGGGGAAGAAGGCAGGCAAGAAGCTGGCCAAGGGCAAGGACGCGAACAAGAAATTGGCCAAGGGCAAGAATAGAGCGAAGCGCGCCTAACTGGGCGTCTGGAGACAGCGGTCCCGAATGGCGGCGAGGCGGTAAGCCTGGCCGCCGTTTTTATTTTGATGCGCAAAACCCGAAAATATGGCTCGCCTCGCGGTTCTGCCCTTGGCGTACTAACATAGGGAGATGGCAAGCCTGCCAGGTTTTCCCGAATTCCCCGGCCTGCAAGCCAAGCGCGAGCGCCTGGAAGCTCAACTGCGCTCGCTGGGCCGGACGCTGGTGGCCTATTCCGGCGGCGTGGACTCCGCTTTCCTGGCCGATGCCATGCACCAGGCGCTGGGCGACAACATGCTGGCGGTGATTGCAGATTCGCCCAGCCTGGCCCGCTTTCAACTGCAGGATGCCATTGCCTTCGCCCAGGAGCGGCGGATTCCGCTGGAAGTTATAGCCACCCAGGAACTGGACCGCCCCGAGTATGTGCGCAACGATGGCAGCCGCTGCTTCCACTGCAAGGATGAGCTGTTCACCCTCATGGAGGAATTTCGCCGGCAGCGCGGGTTCGATTGCATCGCCTATGGCGTAAATGCGGACGACCAGGGCGACTTCCGCCCTGGGCAGGAGGCAGCTCGGCAGCACCGGGTGGCCGCGCCCCTGCTTGAGGCCGGCCTGGGCAAGGAGGAAATTCGCGAACTGTCACGACAGTCTGGCCTGCGCGTGTGGGACAAGCCCGCCTCCGCGTGCCTTTCTTCGCGCATCGAGTACGGCCGCCCTGTGACCCGCGAGGCCCTGGCCGCCGTGGAGCAGGGCGAAGAGGCTTTGCGCGGCCTCGGCTTCCGCCAGTTCCGCGTGCGCCATCACGGGCAGATTGTGCGCATTGAAATTGCCCGCGAGGAACTGCCCCGCGCTCTCGATCCGGGCATGGCCGAGAAATTCACTCGCATTTTCAAGGCGCTAGGCTTCACCTACGTCACCCTCGACCTGGAGGGCTTCCGCTCCGGCTCCATGAATGCCCTGCTGCCAGTGGAACAGGTCCGCCGCCCTAACAGCGAACGCCAGGACTGAAGACCGCAATGAACAGAACCCGGGAATAAACCTCCCGAGCGCCTGCGGGTCTTCGTGGCCAAGAAACTGCCAAATGCGGAATGCCCGCCTCTCATGAGATAATCTCGATTATTCCCGTGTACAGGCGGTTCTTAGTGCTTTTCGTGCGACGCGGCTTCATTGCCCTGCTATTGCTTTGCCTGGGCTGCACGGCCCAGTCCGTGGACCAGGACGTCACCCGGCGGGTGGACCGCCAGATCCGTTCCTACTACAACATTCCCGCCCGGGTGCAGATTGCGCTGAGCAAGCGCGAGCCCAGCGAATTCCCCAACTATGACAAGGTGACCCTCACCTTCATTGATGGCGCCCGCAAGCAGACCCACGAATTCCTGCTTGCCAAGGACAACAAAACCCTGGTCCGCTTCACCAAGCTGGATTTGACCAAGGACCCCTACGCCGAGCTGATGAAGAAAATTGACGTCAGCGGACGCCCGGTGCGCGGCAACAAGGATGCCAAAGTCACCATCGTGAACTACGACGACTTTGAGTGTCCCTTCTGCGCCCGCATGCACGAAACCATGTTCCCCGGCGTCTTCGACCAGTACAAGGACAAGGTGCGGATCATCTACAAGGATTACCCGCTGATTGAGATCCATCCCTGGGCGATGCGCGCCGCCGTGGACGCCAACTGCCTGGCGGCGCAGAATGACGAGGCTTATTGGGACTTCGCCGACTACGCCCACGCCCACCACGGCGAAATCACCGGCGACAACAAGACTACGCTGGCGCAGCAGTTCGCCAATCTCGACCAGATTGCCCTGCAGCAGGCGCAGAAGC
This sequence comes from Terriglobales bacterium, assembly GCA_035308585.1. Lineage (GTDB taxonomy): Bacteria > Acidobacteriota > Terriglobia > Terriglobales > Acidobacteriaceae > JAICWP01. Next base: position 14,359 of record DATGGJ010000401.1, on the reverse strand, counting down.
ATGGTCTGGACCAGGGCAAGCTGCAGGCGTGCGTGAAAGCGCAAAACACGGATGCGGTGCGGGCCTCCATGCGGGAAGGCGACCAGTTGGGGGTGAATGCGACACCCACCATGTTCATCAACGGCCAGAAGCTGGATGGCGCGGTGCCGCCGCAGGAGTTGCGCGCCACCATTGATCGCGCCCTGGAGGATGCGGGGGTGCAGCCTCCCGCCCAGGCAGCGCCGGCGGCCCAGCCCGCTCCCGCGGCTCCATCCAAACCGGCGGCGGCCACGGCTCACCCCGGGAAGTAGGAGAACATTCCTGTCTTTGGGATCGTTCCAGTCGTTTTGTTCCGCAGCAGCCAGGGTCGAATCATCAGTCTTCGGCCAGGAGACGGGCTCAGCTTCGTCCGCCGAATTGGGGGAGGAACTTTGAAAGCTAACATAGCGCTTGCCCGCAAGGCATTGACCGCGGCCCTGGTCGCCGCAGCCCTGCTCGCCTTTTCCGCCTGCCAGAAGAAGGATGCCAGTCCCGACGTCATGGCCCGGGTCAACGGCCGCGACATCACCCGCGCCGAGGTGCAGAAGTACTTTGATAACCAGACCGCCGGCGCGCCCCAGCAACCCAGCGGCGAACAGGCTTCCAGCCTGCGCCTGAGCATCCTGCGCCAGCTCATTGACGACGAAATTCTCATGCAGCGCGCGGAAAAGCTTGGCCTGCTTGCCACCGACGAAGAAGTCAACCGCCGGCTCAACGAGATCAAGGCTCCCTATACCAAAGAGGAGTTTGACAAGCGGCTGCAGGATAAGAAGATCACGCTCGACGATTTCAAGCGCGACCTGCGCCGCAGCCTGACCGTAGACAAGGTGCTCAACCGCGAGATCACCTCCAAAATCAACATTACCGACCAGGACATCGCCAACTACTACAACGCCCACAAGTCGGAGTTCAACCTGATCGAGCCGCAGTATCACCTGGCGCACATCCTGGTCACCACCGCTCCCAACCCCCAGGTGCACAACCTGAAAAACGACAAGGCCCGCAACGAGGCAGAGGCCCGCAAAAAAATCCAGATGCTGCTCAACCGGCTGGATAGCGGCGAGGACTTTGCCACCCTGGCCATGAACTATTCCGAGGACCCGGAAACGGCGGGCAATGGCGGCGACCTGGGCTTTACTCCGGAATCATCGCTTAAGGGCACCGACCCCGCCACTCGCGACGCCATCACCAAGCTCAAGCCCGGCCAGTACAGCGCCATCATCCCCGTGGTCAACCCGACTACTCACCAGCTGTTCGGCTATCGCATTGTTAAGCTGATCGCCAAGGAGCCAGCCGGCCAGCGCGACCTCAACGACCCGCGGGTGCAGCAGGCCATCCGCGAACAACTGCGCGACCGCCGCGAGCAGCTGCTGAAAGCGGCCTTCTACGAGGAAATCCGCGACCAGGCCAAGGTGGAGAACTACTACGCCGAGCAGATTCTGGGGCAGGCGGGGAAGTAGCCGGAAACCAGTGGCCAGTTCATTCTCGGTTGGCAAGAATTCTGGCACTCGGAAATTCTCTGGCCTATACAGGCGGATTGATTGAAGGGCGAGCCCGTCTGGTTATCCTGCACAAGATCAGGAACGGCTTCTCTGCGTCTCTGTGGAGGAAGAAAAGCTACTCCACAATGGCCAGCACGTCGCCGGCGTTGACGGCGGCGCCGGGAGCAGCCAGAATTTTCCGTACCACGCCGTTCTTGGGCGACTTCAGCTCATTCTGCATCTTCATGGCTTCGATCACCAGCACCCCCTGACCGGCCTGTACTGCGGCTTTTTCCTCCACCAGCAGGCGCACCACCTTCCCCGGCATGGGGGCCAGCAGCTTCCGGATGCCGTCTCCGGCTCCCGCGCGCTGCCGCCGGCTGCGCAGCGAGCGCGGATCGCGCACCTCGGCCGCATAACGCGCGCTGCCCACCCAGAAGTGCAGATCCAGGGCTGTAGCCTCGCGCTTGACCTCGTAGGCAGTGCCGTCAATCAGGATGGACAGCACGTTGGCCCGCGTCAGCACCGCGTCCAGGGCGATTTCGCGGTCGTTCAAACGGCACTTCCAAACCGCCTTTTCGCGGACCAGTTCCAGGCGGTAATCGGTGCCGTCAATGTTGACGTCGTAAATCATAAAGAAGCAGCTCTCGGCTCTTGGCTTTTGGCAGAAGCAAAACCGGCAGTCGAAGGACGCTTCGGCCGGGCTGTTAGCTGCCAGCTTTCAGCTCTCAGTTTTGCTCACTGCAGCGACTCCACCCGTCCCGCCTGCTTCCAGCCGCTGGCGCCATCTTTCGCCGGCGGCGTTTGCGTTGCACCGGCAGAGCCGTTCCTGGTTGCGGTCGCCTGCTCCAGAACGGCAAACACTCCCGCCGCAATCGCGGCAATCTCCGGATGCTCTCTCTTGACCGGATCGGCTTCCGGGCTGGCCAGCAGGCGATCCAGAAAACCGGTGTCCAGCTTGCCGGCCATGAACTCGGGATTCTTCAGGATGCGGCGGAAGAGCGAAATATTGGTCTTGATGCCGCCCACAAAGTACTCGTGCAGGGCGCGGCGCAGGCGCATGATGGTCTGCCGGCGGTCGCTGCCGTAGCCGATCAGCTTGGCCAGCAGCGGATCGTAGTCCAGGGGAACGCTCCAGCCTTCGTACATGCCGCTGTCACGGCGGATGCCCGGTCCGCCGGGGATGAGCAGCAGCGTGATTCTCCCCGGGCTGGGGAAATAATTGTTGTCCGGATCCTCGGCGTAGATGCGGCACTCCATGGCGTGCCCGCGCAGTTGCACGTCCTCCTGGCGGAAAGGCAGCGGCTGGCCGGCGGCGATGCGGATCTGCAGATGCACCAGGTCCAGGCCGGTGACCATCTCGGTGACCGGATGCTCCACCTGCAGCCGCGTGTTCACTTCCAGGAAATAGAAATTCTTGTGCTCGTCCACCAGGAACTCGACCGTGCCCGCGTTGGTGTAGCCGCCGGCTTGAGCCACCTTGACCGCCGCTTCGCCCATGCGCCGGCGCATCTCCGCGTTTACAACCGGGGAAGGCGATTCTTCCAGCACCTTCTGGTGGCGGCGCTGCACCGAGCACTCGCGCTCGCCCAGCCAGAGGGTGTGGCCGTGCTCGTCGGCCAGCACCTGCATCTCGATGTGGCGCGGGTTCTCGATCAGCTTTTCGATGTAAACTTCGCCGTCGCCGAAGGCGCGTTCCGCCTCGCTGCGGGCGGACTCGAAGGCGGAGTGCAGTTCCTCCTCCGAGCGCACCAGGCGCATGCCCTTGCCCCCGCCGCCGGCCGCCGCCTTGAGCATGATGGGATATCCCACTTCCTTTGCCACCCGCAGCGCCTCGGCGAATTCCAGTCCCCGCGCTGAGCCCGGCACCAGGGGCACGCCGGCGCGCTCCATGGCCTGCCGGGCGCGGGTTTTGGAGCCCAGCAGTTCCATGGCTTCGGCCGTGGGGCCGATGAACTTGATGCCCGCCTCGCGGCAGGCGCGGGCAAAGCGCGGATTCTCAGAAAGGAAACCGTAGCCGGGATGGATGGCGTCAGCTCCGCTGCGCCGCGCCACCTCCAGAATTTTTTCCAGGTTCAGGTAGGACTCCGTCGCCGCCGCCGGGCCGATCAAGTAGGCCTCATCGGCGTGGCGCACATGCAGCGAGGCTCGGTCCACCTCGGAATAGACCGCCACCGAGGGGATGCCCAGCTCGCGGCAGGCGCGCATCACGCGCACCGCAATCTCACCCCGGTTGGCGATCAGAATCTTCTTGAACATGCGGCGTTATGCGAGCGGGCAGCGATCGGCCCAATTTACGATTGTAATTCACCTTGGTAGTGCCACCAGGGCCGCCCAGTCCAGCGGAGCGCCGGCCGGCTGTCGCGAGGTCCCGCCTCCCACCCAGGCCGGCAGGGCGGCTGCCGGGAGTGCGCCACAAACTAAAACGCCCCTCCCGCATTTGCGGAAGGGGCGCTGTCCTGAGGAGGGAGGGAAACCTTTACTGCGTCTGGCTGGCCGGCTGTTCCACGATGCCGCCCGGGTTCTGCGCCGCCTTGGCCGCCTTGGCTTTCTTGGTGGCCATGGTTTTATCCACCCACTCATCCGCCGTTTTCAGGTCGGCGGTCTGCTGGTCGGGGGCGTCGCACTCGGTATCGGCCTTTTCGCGGTACATCAGGTTCATGTAGGCCATGGCATCGTCGTAGTCAGGACGCAGTTGCAGCGCCTTGTTGAGCACGTCAATGCCGTCCTGGATGTTGGCCCCGTTGATGTCCTTCAGGTGCTGGCAGACTTTCTTGTCCTTCAGGCTGTCATCCGGCTTCAGCCCCAGTTTGGCGCGTTCTTCCATGCGCGGCTGGTAGCACTCGGTCCAGTCAATCACCCCGACGGAGTAGTAGGTTTCAGGGTCATTGGGATCTATGGTTGAGGCCTTGCGGTAATACTCCTTGGCCAGATCGAACTTCTTCATCTGCAGGTAGAGATACGCGATTCCCTTGACGCTGTTGATCTGCTGCTCGCGGCTGGGATTACGGCCCAGCACCTGCTTGTACTGGTCAATGGCCTGCTCCGCATTGCGGTTGTTATCCGGCGTGTCCGCCCCGGGAACATACTGCTGGGCGTACGCGGTGGCCAGATAAAGACGCGCGTTGAGCAGGGATGGGTCCAGGGCGACCGCATTCTGGAACCGGTTAATGGCCTCTTCAAACTTGGCATTCTTGTAGGCCTGGACGCCTTTATTGAGCTGGTCGCGCGCTTTCAGCTTGTTGCAACCGGCGGCGAAGAGCAGCGCCAGAGCGGCGGCCGACAACATCACAACTCGCACGCTTCTGTTCATTTGGTTTATTAGTCCCCCTTGCCGAAAAAGCTAAGGGCCTCCCTGCTTCTAGTTGTGGGCGAGATCCCGGTTTTGGGCGGAGCGGCCCGGCTGAACTGAGAGCCGCAGCGCAGGCGGCAGCCGTGCTGCCGCCTTGCCCGGAAAACTGCCCTGGTGTCTAGCTGCCCGCCTCGATCTTGGCGGTGATGAGCCCGACCTTGTCCACGCCGGCGGCGTGCGCGATGTCAATCACGTTGGCCACATCGGCGAATGGAATGCCGTTGTCGCCCTTGACGAACATGACCTTCTCGGCGCGCGTCTTGTAGATGTCGGTCAGCCGCTGCTGAAGATTATCCCAGTTTGCGTCTTCCTGGTTGATCTTCAAGCCCGGAGCCTTGCCCGGACCCAGGTCAATCACCTGAACCACGATGGTGCGATCCGGCTGGTTCTGCTGCTGCTTCTGGTTGGGCGGCGGTGGCTGCGGCACCAGCGCATCCAGCCCTTTGGGCGTGAGCGGCGTGATGACCATGAAGATGATCAGCAGCACCAGCAACACGTCAATCAGCGGGGTGACGTTCATGTCCGCGTTAGGACCGCCACCGGAACCTCCAATTGCCATTCCCATAGTCGCTTCTCCTACTGCCCCGTGGGCGCGATCGGCGCCGCTGGCGGGGTGGCTCCGGAAGTGTTCTTCCGCTGTTCGGTCAGCAGGCCCAGGTCATCGACCCCGGCCGCACGCACATTGTCCACCACCTCAACCACGGTGCCGTACTTGGCGCGTGCATCGGCGCGGATGAAGACCCGTTTGTCCACCCGGTTGGCCAGGCGGTCTTTGATCTTCTCCGTCAGCGCATCCGGCGTGATCATATCGTTGCCGAAATAGATCTTGCCGTCGCGCATGATGGCTACCAGCAAGGCGTCTTCCTTGTCGGCATCGGCCATTGGCGTCGGGTTGTTCACCTTGGCCAAGTCCACGCTCACGCCTTTCTGCAACATGGGCGTGATTACCATGAAGATGATCAACAGCACCAGCATAACGTCCACCATGGGCGTCACATTGATGTTGGAGTTGACCTTGGCGCCTTCGTTTCTCTTGTTAATTGCCATGGCTTACTCTCCTTGCGCGGAATTCGCTGTCAGCTTGCCGCGGGCAACGGCGGCCCGGCGCAGAACATACGCCCGCCCTGCCGTTGGCCCCGGTTCCGCTTACCGGCGAACGCCCCGGCGCTTCAGGAAGTAGTCAATCAGTTCGCTCGACGAGTTATCCATCTCCACGTCGAAAGCTTCCACGCGGCTGGTCAGATAATTGAACATCATGACGGCCGGGATGGCGACGAACAGACCGACGGCGGTGGTCACCAGGGCTTCGGCGATACCGCCGGCAACGGCGCCCAGACCAGTAGCTTTCTGCTCGGAAATGCCCTTGAAGGCGTTCAGAATGCCGACCACGGTTCCGAACAGACCGACGAAGGGAGCGGTGGAGCCGATGGTGGCCAAACCGCTCAAGCCGCGCTTCAACTCGGCATGCACAATAGCTTCGGCGCGCTCCAAAGCCCGCTTGGAAGCTTCAATCTGCTCGCCGGGAATGTCGCCGGACTCAGAGTGGGCGCGGAATTCCTGCAGGCCCGCGGTCACTACCTTGGCCAGATGGCTCTTCTTGTTGCGCTCGGCTACGCGGATGGCTTCGTCAATCTTGCCTTCGCGCAGCGCGCCCGCCACCGCGGGAGCAAAGGCCCGCGACTGCTTGCGTGCGGCGCTGAACGCCATCCAGCGGTCAATCATCACGCCGATAGACCAGCCGGACATGATGAACAGAATGATAACTACCGCCTTCGCCAGGATACCCATCTGGTGCCATAGCGAAATCGGGTCCCATCCTACGGTGCCGCCTTCCTGGAATATCCATGAGGCGTACACAGAGGCATGAGTTAGGGCTGCGTTAGCTGCGTGTGCTACGAACATGAGTGACTTTTCCTCCTCAGGAATGTCGTGACTCGGTATCGCGAACTGCCGTGAACCTGGTCTGCAAGCGACTGCAAAGGATCAAGCGTGGACCTACTCTGCGAAGCGTGCGCTGGAATTTGGATTCAGGACCAGCGCGCAGGGTTGGTGGCCTGCAGTTTACGCGTCCGGGGACCAAAATGCACGCGGACGCCAACCGCTTGATTCAGCACCGGGGCGGGCTCCAAGGGGCTCGCCCCGCAAAGATTCTTTCTAGCCGCCGGCGAGTGTGAAGTTCACCGTGATCTGGGTTTCCACCGCCACCGGCTCGCCGTTCAGGAAGTAGGGCTTATAGCGCCACTGCCTCACTGCTTCGATGGCCGAGGGGGCTAGCATGGGATGCCCGCTGATCAAACGCAGGTTCTCGATGCTGCCATCCTTGCTGATCTCCGCCTGCAATACTACCGTTCCCTGAATGCGGGCTTGGCGCGCCAGGGGCGGATACATAGGCTGCACGCGATGGATGAGCAGGCCCTGCGAAACGCCCTGGGAGACGCGCACCCGCTGCGGAGTGGCGACCTTGGGCACGGCCACGGGAGTGGAACTGATGATGCCGCCGATGACGCCGCCCATCTGTCCACCGGGCACGCCGCCGGGCACACCGCCCACCACGCCCGCTGAGGCCATCACCGGCGGGGGCGCTTCCTCTTCCTTGATCATCTCCACCTTTTTGGGAATCTTGGTGGGCGTGCGCAACTCGCCGTTAATGATGTCGGTCTGCACTACCTTGACCACCCGCTGGGGCACAGCCGCCGGGGGTGGAGGCGGCGGAGGCGGTGGCGGAGGTGCTACGAGAAACGTCATCAACTGCTGCTTGGGCAGGGCTTCGGTGTAAAGCAGCGGGATCAACACCAGAACGCCGACCAGACAAATCTGCAGAACGAATGAAATCGTCGTGGTCATCCCGCGCTTAGTGCGCAGCCTGCCTCCTGATTCCAGAAGGCTGTCCTCAAACATGGAACTTCCTCCGTCTTCTTACCATTTAGACACCGCAGGGCCGAACTTTGCTCCCGATTGGAGGTACGAGAACCCAGAAATGTTGCCGTCCCCTCCGCAGAAGGAGAGGGCCGAATTCTACGCCTTTGCCCGTACTTTTTCGCGGCGATTTACGGTCGGCGCCGCCGGCGGCGTCTGACGGCCGCTGCTGGCGCGCCGGAGGCGCCAATCCTGGTAAGCCACCAGCATGGGCGCCGCCACCGCGATGGAAGAATAGGTTCCAATCAGGATGCCGATCACCAGGGCGAAAGAGAATCCCCTAAGTACTTCGCCCCCAAACAGATACAGCGAAAGCACGGTCAGAAATGTGAGGCCGGAGGTAAGTACCGTCCGGCTCAAAGTCTGGTTGATGCTGCGATTGACAATGTCAGCCAGCTTCTCCCGCCGCAAAAGCTTGATATTTTCCCGAATGCGGTCGAAAACGACGATGGTGTCGTTCATGGAGTAGCCCACCAGGGTCAGGATGGCGGCAATCACGGTAAGGCTTATCTCCTTGTCCGCCAATGAGAAAGCGCCAACCGTTATGAGCGTGTCGTGGAAGCAGGCCACCACCGCGGCCACGCCGTAAATCAGTTCAAATCGGAACCACAGATAAACCAGCATGCCCGCCAGCGAATACAAAATGGCCAGCTTGGCCTGACTCTGCAGCTGTTTGCCGACCTGGGGACCGACCACGTCCACGTTACGTACGCCGAAATCCGCAAGGGCAAAACCCTGGCTCAACGAGGCCACCACTGCCGGAGGCACAACCCCTTTCAGGTCATCCACCGAGTTCAGCACACCGCTTTGAACAACGTCGCGCTGGTGCACGGTGGCCTGCGCCATTTGCTCGTAGCGCTGAGCGGCATCGGTGCCCAGATGCAGCGGGTCCTGGGCCAGTAAATAGGCCTGAATAGTCTGAGCGCTGGCATTGTTCAGGTCCTGCTTGCCTGCCGGCAGCCTGGTTTCGAGGGCATTGATGATCTGCGACCGGCCGCGATCGAGCGCGACCTCGCTGGTCTCTTTCTCCGCCAAGCCGATCAGGACTTCGTTATTGCTGACCGTGCCGAAACGCTGGATGCGCGCGCTGTGCAAGCCAGCGCGATCCATCAGGGAACGAATTTCGTTGATATCCGGAGAGTGCGTAAATTTCACGCGCACCAGGGTGCCGCCGCGGAAGTCCACACCCAGCGGAACACCGTGCCAGAACAGCATGGAGCAGATGCCAGCCACGCTGAACACCAGTGAAAAGGCGAGAAAGTACCACTTTTTGCCGAGAAAATCTATGTTGGGACTGCGAAAGAATTCCACTTAGCTTTTGGCCCTCAAGTTAACTTTGCATTCGGCCGATTAGCGCGAAATCGAACCATAAACTACCCGATACTGAGTGCTTCTCCCCGCTGCTTGCGGTTGAGCACGTAATCAAAAATCACCCGCGAGACAAACACCGCGGTAAACAGGTTGGCCAGCAAGCCGAAGGTGAGGGTAACCGCAAAACCCTTCACCGGCCCGGTGCCGAAAATAAACAAAATAAAGGCGGAAACGATGGTGGTCACGTGCGTGTCCACAATCGTGATCCAGGCGTGGGCAAAGCCCTGCTCCACCGCCGAAGGGGGCGTCTTGCCATTGCGCAGCTCTTCCCGAATGCGCTCAAAAATGAGCACATTGGAGTCAACCCCCATGCCCACGGTAAGGATGACTCCGGCGATGCCAGGCAGGGTAAGGGTGGCTCCGCTGTAGCCCAGAAACCCGAGCAAAATGATGAGGTTCAGGATGAGGGCCACATCGGCATTGATGCCTGCCCCGTGGTAATACACCAGCATGAAGATAAGCACCGCGAGCATGCCGATAATGGCAGCGCGCACGCCATCACGAATGGAATCGGCGCCCAGCGAAGGACCAACCGTGCGGTCTTCCAGGTAATGAATGCTGGCAGGCAGGGCGCCGGAGCGCAGAATCATGGACAGATCCTTGGATTCCTGCTCGGAAAAACGGCCGTTGATGACGCCGGAATCGTGAATCTGCTCCTGGATGGTGGCCACTTCCTGAACCTTGTTGTCCAGCACCACGGCCAGCTTGTCGCCCACGTGGGAGCCGGTGAAGGCAGCGAAACGGCGGCCGCCCTCGTTGGTGAGCTGAAAGGTGACATCAGGGCGGCCGTTCTCATCGCGGCTGGAGCTGGCGTCGCGCAAGTCGCGGCCGGTGACCGCAGAGGAGCGCGAAACCAGGTACCAAACTTGATGAGGTTCGCCGCCGGTGTCGCCAATGCTCTTGCCGGGCAGCAGCACCGTGCCCGGGGGCAGAACGCCATTGTTGGCGCTAAGGGCTTCCTGCTCACTGGAATAGGGGCCGCCGAAGGCCTGGCGAATTTCCAGCATGGCGGTGGACTGCATGATTGACTTGACGCGCGCCGGGTCATTCACACCGGGCAACTGAACCAGAATCTGGTATTGCCCCAAGCCGTGCTCTTCAATCACCGGCTCACTAACCCCCAGCTGGTCAATGCGGTTGCGGATGGTCTCGATGGCCTGCTGCACCGCCCGGTTCTTGAGCTGGGCGAGCTGGGAAGGCTTCATGGCCAGGGTGTAGGTGTCCTGGGGGCCGGAATTGAGGTCGTACTCGGGCAAGTCGGTGGAAACGATATCGCGCAGGTCGGAACTGTGATCCGCCGAAACACCTTTCACCAGCATGTGGTCGGGATTGTTGGCGGGGTCGGACTGGGCAATGTCAGCAAAAGCGATGTTCCGGCTGCGCAATGCGGCCTTCAGGCGCTCGATGGCCTGCTGGGCGTCTATATTGACCGCGTCATTGACCTGCACCTGCAGGATCAGGTGGGTACCGCCTTTGAGGTCCAGTCCAAGGGAAATGCGGTGCTGCAGAGCGTCCGCCAGCCCCTGTCCAGAAAAGCTGGAGGGGATACCGAAAATGCCGTACACGAACACCAGGAGGACGGCGATGATGAAAACTGATTTCCAGAGCAGGTTTTGCTTCATAAAACTGGGAGACTACCTTGAAAATACCGGGTATTTGCACCGGCTGCAACCGCCTACGACTTGCCACCTTCCTCGGGATTAGCCAGCGAAACCACGGCGGAGCGGGATACCTCAAGCCGCAGGTTATCAGGCGGCACCCGCAGCTGCAGGGCATCGTCGCGCAGGGAAATGATGGTGCCGCGCAGGCCGCCGCTGGTGACCACCTTGTCACCCGCCTTCAACTCACCGAGCATGTGCTGCCATTTTTTCTGCCGCCGCTGCTGGGGCATAATCAGCAGAAAATAGAAAATCGCGAAAATCAGGATCAGCGGGAGCAGGCCCCAGCCCAGCGCTCCGCCACTATCTTTGGCCTGTAAGAAGGCCGCCACCAGGTATGTTTCCATGAAACCTAACTAACCTCTTGCCTCGGTATGACGCGCTCCGGATGCCCAGAGCTTGGGTTCACTCTTTAAATTACCTGCAGGAAAACTCGTGACCCCTGTTGTCAGGCCGGTACTTCCTCGGATCAGGTATGAACAGGGGATTCGACTACGGTTTCGGTGTGGACTGTACACCAGAAAGAAGAGCCCACTCCCCAAGTTTTATAGAATGCCGCACCGCTCGCATGGTGTCAAGGTAGTAGGCCAGGTTGTGGATGGTGTTCAGGACCTGGGCCAGGACCTCGTTGCCGGCGTAGAGGTGTCGCAGGTAGGCGCGCGAATAGCGGGCGCAGACGCGGCAAGCGCAGCTGGGGTCGAGCGGGCGTTCGTCCTGAGCATAGCGCGCCTGCTTGATGGAGATCCTGCCTTCCGACGTGAACAGCAAACCGTGGCGGGCGGCGCGGGTGGGCAGGACGCAATCCATCATGTCAACGCCCATGGCGGCATAGTGCACGATTTCCTCGGGCGTGCCGACGCCCATGAGGTAGCGGGGCCGGTCGGCGGGCAAGTGAGGCAGCGTGGCGGCAACGATTTCCTGGGTCACAGACCGCGGTTCGCCCACGCTGAGGCCGCCAATGGCATAGCCGGGAAAGCCGATTTCGAGGGTGCGCTCCGCCGATTCGCGGCGCAGGTCGGGATACATGCCGCCTTGAACGATGCCGAAGAGGGCTTGGGTAGAGTTTCGAGTTTCCAGTTTCGAGTTTCGGGATCGAGCATCGGGTTTTGAAACTTGCAACTCGAAACCTGAAACTGGATTCGGCTGAGTGCTAATCGCTGAGTTCGAAGCGCCGGCGTCCGCCGCCCCCGCCCACGGAACTTCCTGCTTATGCTCCTCCAGGTAACGCCGGCTGCGCTCCGCCCAGCGCAGGGTCAGTTCCATGGAGGCCCGGGCGCGCTGGCGATCGGCGGGGTGCTCGGTGCACTCATCGAATGCCATGATGATGTCGGCGCCCAGGGCGATTTGCGCCGCAGTCGCCGTTTCCGGGCTCAGAAAATGAGAGGAGCCATCCAGATGCGAGCGAAAGGCCACGCCTTCCTCGCTCACCTTGCGCAGGTCGCTGAGACTGAAAACCTGGTAGCCGCCGGAATCAGTGAGGATGGCGCGCGGCCAGGACATGAAGCGATGCAGGCCTCCCAGTTTGCGCACCTGTTCCACTCCGGGGCGCAGATAGAGGTGGTAGGTGTTGCTGAGCAGGATTTCGACGCCCAGGTCCTCCAGCAGATCCTGGGGGACGCCCTTCACATTGGCCAGCGTGCCGACGGGCATGAAGACGGGAGTCTCCACCAGGCCATGGGGCGTGAGGAGGCGGCCGGCGCGGGCGGAGCCGAGGCGGGCATCAATGGAGAAGGAGAACGACATTTGCGGTTGAGAAGATTGTAGCGGAGGGGAGCTGTCGCCGATGTGGGGCGGATTGCTGAGGGCCAGGGGTAGAGACGCCGCTCGCGACCTCTCGCGGGCGAGGGTGTCCGCGCCCCAACCATACGCTAGCTGGCCACAGCGCGCAGTTCGGGGAGGCGCTGGCGCATCTGCTCCAGATGATGGCGCTCGTGCCCGGCAAGAATGTAGAGCAGGGCGCGCACCGAGACTTCTTTGCCGTCGGCTTTGCCGCGGCGACCGAGCGCCTCCGCGGTGAAGCTGCGAAACAGGGCCACATTGGCGTGGCGCAGGTGTTCGAGTTCCTGGGTAAGGTCCTGCAGCGCGCGCTCGCCGAAGTTCGATTGCCGCATGTAGTCGTCCTGGTCCCAGCCGGGCAAAGGCTGGTAATCCGCGCGGGCAAAGCGCAACGCGCGGCAGGAGAGAATGCGCTCCGCCTCGGACAGATGCCCGATGATTTCCTTGATGTTCCATTCCGTGGGTTTACGGCGGGAGGTCGCCTCCCGCTCGGAGAGAGGGCGCACGAAGGCGAGCGTGTCCTGTATCTGTTTTTCGAGCAGATCCACGATGTCGCCCTCGGGCACGCGGCGAATGTAGCTCTCGTGCGAGGGAGAGTATTCCGAAGCTTGCGGGCGGGTGGAGCGGAAGCTGGACATGGGGGAATTTTACCGCGACAGTGAGGGGCGGGAAAATGTCCCATCAAGTATTCAGCAATCAGCCGGCAATCTCTTGTTCGCTGGATGAGCACCGGTGTTCAGGGGCTGACTGAATGCTGAGTGCTACCCCAGCAGTTTCTGCATCTCGGCGTAGGTGACTGCGCCTTCCAGGGAGGCATAGGTGCCTTTCTGCTGCAATTCGTTCAGCAGCCGGCGCAGCGTGCCCAGGCCAGCCAGCATGGGCTTCGAGCCCAGGCTCACGCGGGCTACTCCCAGGCGCTGGAGTTCGGCAACTGCCGGGGAGCCGGGGCCGGCCAGAATGTTGATAGGAAATTTCAGGTCTTTCACGAAGCGGGCGATGAGTTCCGGCTCCCTCACGCCGGGGAGAAAAATGCAATCGGCGCCGGCATCGCGAAAAGCGGCGGCGCGGCGCAAGGCGTGGTCGTAGCGCGAGTCGGGCGCGCCGACCTGGTTCAGATAAACGTCGGTGCGGGCGTTGATGACCAGGGGCACACCGGCCCTGCTGCCGGCTTCGCGCACGGCGCGGATTTTCTCCACTGCGAGAGAAACCTCGATCAGCGCCGTATCGGATTCCTCGGTGCTGTCCTCCAGATTCATGCCCACGGCGCCGGCCTCGATCACGGCTTGGGCGGTGCGGGCAGCATCCTCGGGGCGAGGACCGTAGCCGGATTCGACATCGGCGGTCACCGGCACCTTAACCGCCTTGGCGACGCGGGCCACTACCGCCAGCATTTCGTCGCGCCCAATGCGCTGCCCGTCGGGATAACCCAGAGAAAAGGCAACCCCGGCGCTGCTGGTGGCGATGGCGGGCACGCCGGCGGCTTCCAGAACGCGGGCGCTGGCCACGTCCCAGCAGTTGGCGAGGACGAGAATGGCGGGGCCGTGGTGAAGGTTGCGGAACGACTCAGCAAGCGGTTTTTGGCGGGGATTCATGGCAGCCATTAGCACTTGGCAATTGGCATTTAGCCGGTAAATGGCGTGCGTCGAGTCGAAGGCCAGATTCAGTTCAGGGGCTAAATGCCAACTGCTAAATATTACGTGCTACTTTTCGGCACCCGCTGCATAAATTTGCCCAAGCTCACTACCGCCCGGCTCACGGTGCCGGAGCCGATCTCCTGATTGTCGTCG